>UQQO01000030.1 GCA_900543175.1 uncultured Fusobacterium sp. | reverse complement strand
ATCATTGATAGTTAAAAGTTTTACTTGAGTAGGTGCTAACCATAGAGGGAAGGCTCCTGCATAGTGTTCAATAAGGATACCTATAAATCTTTCAATTGATCCATAAACAACTCTATGTAGCATTACTGGTCTATGTTTTTCTCCATCTTCACCTATGTAAGTAATATCAAATCTTTCTGGTAAGTTGAAATCTAGTTGAATAGTTCCACATTGCCAAGTTCTTCCAATAGCATCTTTAATTTTAAAATCTAATTTAGGTCCATAGAATGCCCCATCTCCAGGGTTTAATTTATATGGTTTACCAATTTTTTCAAGAGCTCCAGCTAGTGCAGCTTCTGCTTTTTCCCAAATTTCATCTGATCCAATAGCTTTTTCTGGTTTTGTTGAAAGCTCAATATGATATTCAAATCCAAATAGTTTGCTATAGAATTTATCTATTAATTGTACTACTCCAATAATTTCAGATTCAATTTGATCTGGAGTCATAAAGATATGAGCATCATCTTGAGTAAATGATCTTACTCTCATAAGTCCATGAAGTGCTCCTGAAAACTCATGTCTATGAACAGTTCCTAATTCTCCACATCTAATTGGGAAATCTTTATATGAGTGTAGTTGAGATTTATAAGTAATTATTCCTCCTGGGCAGTTCATAGGTTTAATAGCAAATTCAGTTTCATCTATTGTTGAAGTATACATATTTTCTCTGTAGTTAAACCAGTGTCCTGAAGTTTCCCAAAGCTCCTTATTTAGCATAATAGGAGTCATTATTTCTTGATATCCAGCAAGTGTATGCTCTCTTCTCCATAGATCAATAAGAGTATTTCTTATTGCCATTCCTTTTGGAAGGAATATAGGGAATCCAGGTCCATATTCACTTACAAAGAATAGATCAAGTTCTCTTCCAAGTTTTCTATGGTCTCTTCTTTCAGCTTCTTCTAATAGATGTAAATAATCTTTTAATCTCTTATCATCAGAAAATGCAAATCCATAGATTCTTTGAAGCATCTTATTTTTAGAGTCTCCTCTCCAATATGCTCCAGCTACTGATTTTAATTTAAATGCTTTTATGTAAGATGTAGAAGGTACATGAGGTCCTCTACAAAGATCCATAAATTCACCTTGTTTATAGAAAGAAAGCAGCTCTCCTTGAGCAATCTCTTTTATTATTTCAACTTTGTAAATCTCTCCAAGTTTTTCAAAATGCTCAATAGCTTCCTCTCTGCTCATCATTATTCTTTCAATTTTTTCATTTTCTTTTACTATTTTTTTCATTTCAGCTTCAATTTTAGCTAAATCTTCTTCAGTAAATTGTACTTCTGGATCAAAGTCATAGTAGAATCCATTTTCTATAGCTGGTCCTATTGCAACTTTTGTTCCTGGGAATAATCTAATTACTGCTTGTGCCATAAGGTGAGCAGCTGAATGTCTTATAACTTCTTCTCCCTCTTCAGAATCAGCAGTTACAAACTCTACCTTTGCATCTCTATCAAGAACAGTTGACATATCCATCTCTATTCCATCAACTTTAGCAGCTACTGATTTTTTTGCTAAAGAGTTACTAATACTTTTAGCAATTTCAAACATATTTACTGCACTTTCAAACTCTTTTATCTCTCCACTAGGTAATTCTATTTTCATATTTTCCTCCTCTAATTTATATAAATTAATCTATTACATCTTCTGGTTTTAATCCATCAAATAGGTAAGTATCTGGAGTTGTTCTCTTATCTGCTCCAGTAGTAGCTCCAAGACCAAATATTGGTTTATCAGGGAAAGCAAGTAATGTAAATTGTAGTGCAGCTCTCCATTCATAATCTCTTGTTCCTAGATCATACTCTTGTTCATAAGCTAATGCCCATTGATAATATCCAAATTCTCTTCCTATTTCAATTCCTAATCCATCTAAAGATTTTTTATTTCTATTTTCTGCAGATTTATCATTGTAGTTTTCATAGAATTTAGCATATGTTCTAATATTCCATCCTTGACTTGGTTTTCCTATTTTAGCCATTAGACTTACTTTATGTTCTCTATCAACTTTATTCCATTTATCTTTATTCCATCCTGCATTGTCATCTATCTCATAACCAATACCATATCTATTTTGTGAATAGAATATCTTTGCATTTACCTCTTCTAATGAATCCCATAAATCTCCAGTTTTATCATATCTTGCTTCATTTCTTTGAGCCATTAGGTAAACTTTAAAGTTACGTTTATAATCTCCTAAAGAATTAAATCTATCATACATTATACTATTTAAGTTGAAGTTTACACTATTTCTTTCTCTATCTCTTAAAATATCTCTTACTCTATAAAGTTCAGCTTGAGAAAGTGTATTTGAATCTTTATCAAACTCAAGTTCTGCATAATTTTTTAACTCTTCATCTGTAAATCTCTTATCTCTATATTCATAAGTTAATGATAATACATCAGAGTTTCCTATATTTCTCATCTCTCCATCAATATTACGTTTAGCTCCATCTTCCTTATGTTTATAGTCTTCATAAGTTACAGCATAGTAGTTTTCTACATCTCCACCATCTAAGAAAGATACCTTATAAATTTTATTATCTACATCTAATTCTCTCATATTAAGAGTATAGTTATCTCTAACATCTGTACCTTGGCTAAAGCTAATTCCTAATTGATTATCGTCAAAACTATAATTATATCCATAAGTATTAGCTCTAATTTTCTCTTTAGCATTATTTAAAAATTTATCTTCATTTTTTATATCCCAAATCTTAGAATCTATACCTTGAGTTTCATATGAAAACTTATGATTATCATATGTATATGATCCACCATAATTAATAAATGTTAAATCATTATAGTTATGATCCCTCATATTTTCATTTGTATATCTTCTATCTTGTCCGTAGTTTAATGTTAAAGATTGTTTATCATCAATTTTAAATGTTAAATCATTTTTAAATAGTTGTCCATTTAGATTATCTGTATTAGCTGGATTTTCAGCTCTCTTATACTCTACATTATATACAGTTTCTGTATTTCCAACTGTTGTAGTTACTGTGTCCTTAACTTCATAGATATTATCTTTATTTTTTAATCTAATCTCTTTTGAACTTACTTTTTTATTTCTATCTTTATCAACTGTATCTCCAAAGTTTATATCTCCAGAGTCATAATCATATCTTTGATAGAAAAGTTTAAGATCATTGTTCATAGCAAAATCAATTTTTCTATTCTTATCTTCTCTATTATCAAAAAGATCTACTATATGATTTAATTTCAATTGAGTTCTTAAAGTTGAATCCTCTCCAGTAGCATAATTTTTACCATAAGGATTATATCCCTTATCATATTTATCATATCTAATTCCACCAAATAGAGCTAACTCTCCATAGTTTCCTAAAGATATCTCATTTTGCTCTGCACTTACTTCATAGAACTTCGATTCATTTACATATTTTCTATATGAACCATCTTTAAAATCGCTTATGTAATATATACCATCTCTATCCCAAAACTCCTCTTTTGTCTCTCCAGATGCAAAAGTGAATTTAGTTGTATCATCATAGAAATCTACATATCCTCTAACTTCTCTAAAATCATGGTATATAATATTTTCAAATCTATTATACTCTTTACTTCTTTCATTATTTTTTACAACATTTTCTCTTAATGGATCTTTAGTTAAATCAAGTTTTCTAGTATACTCATTTATATTTAAACCAGCTTTTACTCTATAATCTCCATATAGATCATAATCTCCAAAAGAGATTCTCAAATCTTTACTATCATATTGACTATACTCTCTTATCATACTTGGATTATAGTTATAATAAAGATCTCCACCTAAAAGAGTATTAAATTTCAATAGAGAATCTAGTTTAGGATCTCTTTCCCAAAGTCCTAATTTTCTAAATCTGTCTCCATTTTTCTCATCATAGCTAAATCCTATGTTATTCTCTTTTTCAAAGAACTCAAAACCAAAATCCTCAGCTCTTGATTGAGTATCATTTAAAGTAGATCCTGGATCCATATCATATAAGTAGTTATAATATCCACCAATTTTATATTTTACATTATCCTTATACAATGATACTTGTGAGAATAGATCATTATCTATATTGCTTCCATAATCAATGTCATCTATATCATCATATACCATCCAAGCATAAGCCTCTTTGTCATCAGTTAATTTTAATCTAGTCTTTAAAGTGATATCTTTATTTTCTCCAAGCTCTTTTAAATCAGAATTCATTGAGAAGAACATCATATTAGAATCTAATTTAGGTCTTTTTACACCATTGTTATGGAAGAAACTATTTCCCTCATAATCAGTGATAATATCATCTAATTTAGGAACCATATTATATGTTGCACTAATAGTGTTAAAGTATAACTTTCCCTTTTCTCCATTATACTCGTGGGTATAATTTACTCTATATCTTTTATTTTTCTCTTCATACTCTACATCTGATTTTTTATCTTCTGATTTATCTGTT
Source organism: uncultured Fusobacterium sp. (assembly GCA_900543175.1). Classification (GTDB taxonomy): domain Bacteria; phylum Fusobacteriota; class Fusobacteriia; order Fusobacteriales; family Fusobacteriaceae; genus Fusobacterium_A. The sequence continues at coordinate 15,174 of UQQO01000030.1, read as the reverse complement.
TTTGACCATACTAAAGCATCATCAATATCAAGTTTAGCAGTTCCAAATTTATCAGTAGTATACCAGTTTTCCCATCTACCTATTAAAAGTCCCATTTGATCAGCAAATTTTGGAGCAAATCCACCTCTAAATTTACTATCTTTATCTCCATACAAAACTCCCCATGAAGTTTGCCAACCATAGTAATCTTTTGTTCCCCACTCTGGGAATAGTGGAACTTTAGAACCCTCTCTTATATTTAATCTATACCATGGAAGTGAGAATGGAAAAATATCACTACTTCCCATATAGAAGTCACTTCCTTTTAAAGTCAGTTGCTTATCAGGTTCAACGATTATCTCTTTAGATAAGAAATGATACCCTGCTTTATCAGGATCTCCACTTTCTGCTACATTGTAATCAGTAGTTATCCAACCATTATTTATAAAAAGTTTTCCATTATTATAATCAAAAACTTTTCCTCCAAAATAGATCTTATCATTTGGAGCTTCTCCACCTGTAACTTTTCCAATCTCTAGATATCCAAAGTTATCATAAAAAACTCCTTGATTTCCATCAAGAGAGACATCTCCCTCTTTTGATTCTATCTTTAAAACTCCAGTAGGTTGCTCTACTTGAGCTATTAAATTATCTTTTAAATAAACTCTATTTTCATCCTTATCTCTTCTTAAATTAAATACTTTTAATTTTAAGTTTCCATACTTTAAATTAACACCATTTTGAGAAGTAATAGTATCAGTAAGAAGATCTAACTCAACTTCGTCAGCTCCTCCTATTATTCTATCATCTTTATTTTGATCTACTTCCCCCATAGGAACCGTGGTTATTCCAAATGTAACTAAAGAAACTATAATAAAAGATGCTACTAGTAATAATTTTCTCCTCATTCGCAATCCTTCTCCTTAAATAATCAGTTTAAATAATTATAGCACAATTGAGAATAAAATAAAATAATTGTGTGAATTTTATCTGAAAAAATAGACAAAAAAGCTGTTGCTTTAAAAGCAACAGCTCTATTTTTTCCTAATAAACAGTTAATTTTTCAATTATCTCTTCTTTAGGTCTAAGTCCTACCACTTCTTTAACTCTTACTCCATCATCAAAGATAACTATAGTGGGGATGCTCTTTATTCCAAATTGTCCTGCAAGACTAGGATTTTCATCAACATTCACTTTATATATTTTTATATCTAGTATGTTTGACACCTCTTCTAGAATTGGAGATAACAATTTGCATGGACCACACCATTCAGCCCAAAAGTCTACAATTATTTTTCCCTTGCTTTCTATTACTTTCTCTTGAAAAGTAATCTCATTCAAGTTTATTAAACCACTCACTAATGTTCCTCCTTTTATGGAATATTACCTTTTTTTAATTTACACAATCTCCTGTATTGTACAAATTTATTCAAAAAAAATCAAGCTTTTTATATATATAATTTTCTCATAATAGTGTTTTTATCATCATTTTCTCTTACACCTTTAATAAGTGTGATTCCTTTTGATACATCTCCTATTAATATTGCACCTTTTAACTTATTATTTTCAAAATAAAGTTTTTTATACAATTTTTTCGTAGTATCTATCTCCTGTACAAATTCCTCACAATTATCATGATTTCCAATTGTTCCTATAGAGATTAATTTTATATTCATTCCATCAAAGTTTAATGGTTGGATTTGCTCTTTATATTGTGCCTCTCCTCCACAAGCATTTATTCCAGCAGTCTTTCCTTGCTCCATAGCCACTTGCCACAATCCTATTATTTTTCCATTGTACTCTGCCACATCTCCACAAGCATAAACATCCTTCATAGAAGTTTCCATTTTTTCATTTACAACTATACCTCTACCTATATTTAAACCTAAGTTTTGAGCTAACTCTTTATTTGGAGCTATTCCAGCACTTATAATAACTAGATCAGCTAATATATGTTGTCCATTTTCTAATGCAATAGAAGTAACTTTTTCTTCTCCCTCGATAGCACTTACAACTACACCTTTAAATATTTTTACCCCTGCTTGCTCAATAGCAGCTTCTAATATTTCTGATCCTTGTTCATCTAATTGTTTAGGTAATATTCTTTGCATCATCTCTATAACTGATGTTTCTATTCCTAATAATTTTAATCCCCAAGCAGCTTCTAATCCTAGTACTCCTCCACCTATAACTACTGCTCTTTTACAATTCTTAGCATACTCTTTTACTTTTTCAGTATCTTCCATATTTCTTATTACAAAAACTCCAGATACATTTGAGTTTTTAATAGGTGGAACAAAACATTTTGCTCCTGTTGCTAAGATAAGTTTATCAAATTCTTTTACTTCTCCATTTGAAAGAACAACCTTTTTATTTTCACTATCTATTGAAGTTACTCTTACCCCTTTAGTTAACTTTATATTTTTTTCTTCATACCAACTATCTTTTTTTATTTTTAATCTATCCATTTGCATATCTTCACAAAGATATTCAGTTAATTTTGTTCTATAATATGGATCTGCTTGTTCTTCTCCAATAATTTCAATTTCAGCTGAACTATTTTTTCCTCTTGCTCCATCAGCTGCTGAAACTGCTGAAACTCCACTTCCTATTATTAATATCTTTTCATCTTTTCCTTCAGCTACTTCTTCTGGACTCTCTTGAATCTCTGTAACTTCAAAAAGATCTTTTCCTACTCCACAAACTGGACAAGTATCTGGACATTCATCATATGGAAATACTTCATCACACACTGTACATCTCCAAACTTTTCCTGTAAGTTTCTTCTCCTCTTTTTCTACATTTTCCACTTTTTTCTCTTCAGACTTTACTTCAGAAAAATATTCACTTCCAACGTTACAAATTGGACATACTTCTGGTGCATGATCTCCTTCACATACTATTCCACAAATACTACATACCCACTTTTTCATCTTCTCTCCTCCATTATCTAGTTAAAAACTTGCTATTCTCAATTATATACTAGAAATGTCAACTATTTCCTTTTTTCTCTCTCCTCTTTTTCTCTTTCAGCTTGAGATTTATTTACATATAAAGGTTCTAAAGTATATAAATTATCCTCAGGTAGATGTAATGAAATTTGAGCAGCTACCCCAGCTCTAGGAATAGAGTTTGCTTTAGAATAAATATTATAATCTTTTTCTAAAATCTCATTTATAAGCTTTTCATTAACTATTGCTCCATCACCTATAAATGTAACTTTTTTACCTTTAAGCTCTTCTAAAACATCTCTTAGTTCTCCATCTTTATACTCTTCCTCTCTAAGTAAGATACTGTCTACATATCTATATTTAGAAAAATATACTCTCTCTTTTCTTGCATCTATTAAAGGTACAATTATATCTTCTCTATTTTCTCCCATATGTGCTAAAACATCTAGTTCATTTACTCCAACTATTGGCTTTTTCAATGAGTAAGCTAAACCTTTAGCTATGGCAGTTCCTATTCTAATTCCTGTAAATGAACCTGGACCTATTGTAACAGCTATTCTATCTACATCTTTTATATTCAATCCTGATAGTTTAAAAAGAGAATCTACTGCATCCATAATCACATTTGAATGGTTTACTTTAACATAAAGATTTATCTCTCCTATCACTCCTATTTTATCATCATAAAGAGCTACACTTCCTATTTTAGTAGCTGTATCAATAGCTAAAACCAACATACTTTAACATCTCCTCTTCCTTCTCTAAGTTTCCAACATATCTAATTTCAACTTCTCTATCCTCTTCTCCATGATGATAAAGCTTTATCTCTATATACTCCTTAGGAAGTTCACTTTCTATAATATCAGCCCATTCAATTAAAACTATTCCACCATTATTTAGATAATCTTCATAACCTACCTCATATATCTCCTCTGCTTCACCTAAACGGTATACATCAAAGTGATATAGTGGAAGTCTTCCTGAAAAATACTCTAAAACATAGTTAAATGTAGGACTTTTTATACTCTCTGTCACACCTAGTTTTTTAGCAAAAGTTTTAGTAAAAGTTGTTTTCCCTGTTCCTAAATCTCCTATTAAAGCTATTGTTGTATTTTCTTGAGAATAATCTGCTAATTTTTCAGCAAGAGTATTTAACTCACTAAATGTTAGTATCTTTCTCATCATTTCCTCCATCCTTAAATTGGATTTTCTTTACTATATTAGTTGTAGATTTTCCCTCTACAAAAGAAAGTATTCTTACCTCTCCACCATTCTTTTCAACTGTTGCTGTTTCAGGTAGTTTATTTTTATCATAATCTCCACCTTTAACATGGATTGATGGTTTTAATTTTTCCAATGTTTCAATTGGAGTTAACTCTTCAAAAATAACTGTAAAATCCACTGCTTTTAATCCTGAAAGCATTTCTGCTCTATCTATCTCATTGTTTATTGGTCTACCTTCACCTTTTAATTGTCTTACTGAACTATCTGAGTTCACACCAACTATTAAAATATCTCCCTGTTTTTTAGCTTCATTTAAATATCTCAAATGTCCAACATGTAAAATATCAAAACATCCATTTGTAAATACAACTTTTTTACCTTGTAATTTTAACTCTTCTATTAATTTTGCTGCTGTTTCTTTACTTAAAATCATCTCTCTACCTCCATTTTATAAAGTTCTTCTATAAAATCAAAAATTATTTCTGCTGTCATTCCCCAGATGATCTCTTCTTGATAATTATAAAAGTATACCTCTCTTGAATTTCCACTCCAAGCTCCATAATATCTTTCTGGCAAATTATAATCTTTAGGTGAAAATTCTGGAATATTCTTTACTCCTATCTTCTCTACTTTAGGTTTATTATATTTAAAAAATTCCATAGGAACAACTACTAATTTTTCTACTTCATCTCTATTAAAATTTAATTCTTCTATTTTATCTATATGAAGATACCCAATATAAACATCTAGTAACATTCCAGAGGCATTAATCAAAGTTCCATATTTACCTATAATCTCTATTTTTTCTCTATTTACTCCTAATTCCTCAACAGTTTCTCTAATAGCTGTCTCTTTAGAACTTCCATCTTTTTCCTCAAATTTTCCACCAGAAAAAGATATCTCTCCTCCCTGTCTTATCTTTAAAGCTCTCTTTTCAAAAACTACATGCTCTTTTCCCTCTAAATTAATTATACCAATTAATACAGCTGAGTTGGTATATCTTTTTTTTCCAATGATTCTAAAACTATCCATTTTTAAAATTTCTGTTATCTTTTCCCTCATTTTTTAGATTACACCTCAACAAAATTATACCATTTTCCACAAAAAGAGCAACCTAATTTTATTATCTTTAGTTTTAGGACACTTTATATAATTTCCTTTATAAAAAAAGAAGAAATAGGTTTCCCCATCTCTTCTTAATTTTTTACTATTTTGTTCCGAATATTCTATCTCCACAATCTCCAAGGCCTGGATAAATATACCCTTCATTTGTTAATCCTTGGTCTATCTTAGCTGTATAAATAGCTACATCTGGATGTTTTTGAAGAAGTTTTGCTATTCCTTCAGGAGCAGACACAAGACACATAAATATTATATCTTTAACTCCTTGTGATTTTAGATAATCTATTGCATAAACAGCAGATCCTCCAGTTGCTAACATAGGATCAACTACGATTACCTTTCTTGAAGTTATATCCACAGGTAATTTACAGTAGTAGTAAACTGGCTCTAATGTCTCTTCATTTCTATATACTCCAACATGTCCTACCTTTGCTGTTGGTACTAAATCTAAGATACCATCCATCATTCCTAGTCCTGCTCTTAAAATAGGTACTATTGCTAATCTCTCTTGAAGTTCATATCCAGTTGTTGTCATCAATGGAGTTGTCACTTCAATCTCATTTAATTTTAATCCTTTTGTTGCTTCATAAGTCATAAGTTTTGCAATCTCATTTAGATTCTCTCTAAAAGCTTTTGTATCAGTTCCACAATTTCTTAAAATTGTTAATTTGTGTTGGATTAAGGGATGATTAATTTCTATTACTGCCATTTTTTTCCTCCTGTTTTCCTTTTTTTCCTCGTAATATTATATCAAATATTTTAGATTTTTCCAAATAAAAATATCTATAAATCTAGGCATAAAAAAACAGGACTCTGAAGTCCTGTTTAATACTACTATTTGTTGATGTTGTATCTTTTGTTGAATTTGTCAACTCTTCCTGCAGCATCAATAAATTTAGCTTTTCCAGTATAGAATGGGTGGCATTTTGAACATACTGCTACTTTAAGTTCAGTTCCTTTAGCATAAGTTGATCTTGTTTCGAATTTTTCCCCACAAGTGCACTCTACAGTAACAACATTGTATTGAGGATGAATATTTTTTTTCATTGATTTTTCACCTTCCTAACAAAAATTTTCTTAATATCACAAGAGATTTTATCATAAATATATAACTTTTGCAAGATTTTTTTTAGTCCTAATTCATCTTTTTTCTCATTTTTAATCTTTAATAATCTTTAACTAAAAAATAAATAATGTAATTGTAAAATTTTATAATTTAGGTTAATATAATATATATGATTGTTGCTTGGAGGAGTTGTGAAGAAAAAATTTTATGCTTATTTTCTTGAAAATGAAAGTAGAAATGGTATTTGTGAAACATGGGATGAGTGTAAAGCCATAGTACATGGAAAAAAAGCTCGTTATAAATCTTTTCCATCTTTAGAAGAGGCAAAAGATTGGCTAACTCAAGGGGCTAAATATGAAAAAAAACTATCTGAAGAGCTTTTTAAAATAAAGGTAGATAAGGAAAAATTAAGAAGTCAATTAAGAGAGGGAATATATTTCGATTCAGGAACAGGAAGAGGAATTGGTGTTGAGGTTCGAGTCACTGATTTAAGTGGAAGATCTCTTTTAGATGAAAGTAGTATAAAATTTAAAATTAATCAATTTGGAAATCTTCATTTAGGACATGATAGAACAAATAACTATGGTGAATTAGTAGGATTGTTCTTAGCTTTAGATATAGCTATCCAAAGGGGAGAGAAACATATTTTTGGAGATAGTAACCTCGTTATATTTTTCTGGTCTAAGGGAATCTATCGTAAAGAAAATTTAAATGAGAAAACAATATCTTTAATTGAAAAAGTTGTAGAGAAGAGAAAAGAATTTGAAAAGATTGGTGGAAAGATAGAGTATGTTTCTGGTGATGTAAACCCAGCAGATTTAGGATTTCACAAATAATATTTAGGAGGAGTTTATGGAAACTTTTACACTTTTTAGTACAGAACACTTTTGGTTTATTGGAGGAGGTTTTTTAGGGATACTTGCACTTACGATGGTATCAGCATTTCTTCCTAAATATAAATTTGCTCAATTTAGTGCCGTAGTTATTTTATTAATTAAATTAGCTGAACTTTCTTATAGACATATATATGTAAGAGAGCCTATCTATTCTTTGCTTCCTCTACATATGTGTAATTTAACATTGATAATTGCTATTTTAACAATGCTAACTAAGTCACAAAAATTATTTCAGCTAACTTATTATTGGTGCTTAGGAGCTCTCTTTGCAGTGATTACCCCTGATATAAAATACTCATTTCCTCATCCTTTGACATTGAGTTTTTATATCACTCATTTTTATCTTTTATTTGCTGCAATCTATGGTATTTTATTCTTTAACTTTAAACCAACTTTTAAAGGTTGGGTAAATGCTTTTATTACTTTAAATATCTTTGCTTTTATTATTTTCTTTATTAATAAAAAGCTTGGAACAAATTATCTATATGTAAATAGAATTCCTAATTTCTCTTCACCATTAGATTATTTTGGACAATGGCCTTATTATATTATTGTTGTTGAAATAATCTATCTAATACTAACTTATGGTATCTACTATCCATTTAGAAGAAAAACTTTTAAATATTCAACTAAATATTTCTAAAACAAAAGCTCCCAAAAGGGAGCTTTTATATTTTCTATTAATCTTTTAGATATTTTTCAAACCAATTTGTCATCTCTTCAAGTCTTCTAACTCTATGTTTAGGTTTTCCACTTCTTGAAAGTTCATGATTTTCTCCTCTAAACATACAAAGTCTTGCTTCTACTCCATGATATTTTAATGAAGTAAACATTTGAATTCCCTCTGCTAACCAACATCTATAATCCTCTTCTGAATGAATAAATAATGTAGGAGTTTTAACTTTATCTGCATATTTCATTGGAGAGTGCCACCATAATTTATCATGCTCTACCCAAGGACTTGAAGCATTTTGATCTGCATTAAAGTAGTATCCTATATCTGTTGTTCCAAATTTAGATATCCAGTTTGCTATACTTCTTTGAGAAGCTGCACATCTAAATCTATCAGTATGTCCAATTATCCAGTTTGTCATAAATCCACCATATGATCCACCAGTTACTCCAACTCTGTCAGCTTTAATTGGATATTTTTCTAATACTATATCTGTAAATTTCATTAGATCATCATAATCTACAGTTCCATATTTACCTCTGATATCTGCAAAGGCATTTCCTCTTCCATCTCCACCTCTTGGGTTACAGAAGAATACGAAATATCCCATGTTTGCCCATACTTGCATCTCATGGTAGAATACCTCTCCATAAACTGTTTTTGGTCCACCATGAATATCTAAGATAGCTGGATAAGTTTTTCCCTCTTCATAATCTGTAGGTTTTAATACCCAACCTTCTATCTCCATTCCAGCATCATTTATAAAGTTACATTTTTCTAGGAATGCCAATTTCTTATCATTGTAAACATTTTCATTAAATTTAGTTAGTTGAACTTCCTCTTCTCCTACTACATCATAGATCTCTTGTAATCTTAGTCCTCTAAGTCCTGCAAAAACAATTTTTCCATTGTGTACATCATAAACATCTACTGTACCATTTGCCTTTGTAAGAACTGTTTCATTTCCTTCAAGATCTATACTATTTAAGAAAGCATCTTTATTTACAGTTGTAGGGAAGTAAAGTTTATTATCTACTACTCTATAACCTTTTCCACCACCATATTTGCAGTCACTTCCAACTGTATTTAACATCCAAGTATCATGTTTTTTCAATAAAACTGCTTCTCCATCTTTTAAAGTATAGAAGCTTGGGTTTTGGTTTAATCCATACTCTTTACAATCATTTAAAGAGCATATTACTGTATCTCCTATAAATTCTGCAAAACTTACTCTAAAATCTTTTTTAGGCAGTAAAGTTTCAGTTTTTCCACTTGCTATATCATAGCAGTAGATTCCCTCTCTTTGTTCCATTTTTCCTTCATATTCATTTCCAACATAAAGAATTTTTCCATCTTTATATGAAAAATAAGTTACTGCCATTAATTCTGAAGTTACAGGTGTAGCTTTTTTCTCTGCTCTATTGTATAGATAGATTCTATTTCTTTTCTTATTTGTAAATCCACCACCATTGCTCCAGAAAGGAATCTCATCTAATACTTCATAATCTTTATTCTCTTGGAATTTTTTAACTGCTTCTGCTCTCTCTTCTCCAGTTAAAGAGTTTATATCAGTTCTATAATTATCATACTTAGCTGTTAATAGGAAATTATCCTCATCTATAGCTTTTATAGCTGTAACTGTCAAAGGAATATCCATATATTTTTCAGCTTCTCCACCATTAATTTTTATAGCATAATATGAAGTCCAAGTTTCTCCTTGACTTACTTTTTCATTTATCTTTTTATCTCTAGTAGCTGGGAATAAAATAGTTGAATCATTTAACCATAAAAATGATCTCTCTTCATTAAGTCCAGTTAATTTACTGTATTCTTTTGTAGTATTGTCTAAAAGCCAAATGTTTGATTGATAATTGTTATTATCATAATCAGCCTTGTGTACTATAAATCCTGTTTTCGCTCCATTTGGTGAAATTTCAAGATTAGAAATAAATTTGTAATCTAAAAAATCTTTTAATTTTAAATTCTCCATAACTGTCCCCCTTATAGCTTTATTCTTTGTTCTGCTAATTTTAATTATAGCTTATAGAAATATATATTACAATTCTTTTCTAAACTTTTCTATAAAGTAAAAAAATTTTTAATTTTCTATTTTTACAAAATTAAGTTATAATCTAATTGTAAAATAACATAAAATTACTTATAGGAGAATAAGAATGTATTTAAAAGCAGTTGAGATTTTTGGATTTAAATCTTTTGGTGAAAAAGTTTATATAGAGTTTAATAAAGGAATTACATCTATTGTAGGTCCCAATGGTAGTGGAAAATCAAATATCCTTGATGCTGTATTATGGGTATTGGGGGAACAATCATATAAAAATATAAGAGCTAAAGAGAGTGCAGATATTATTTTTTCTGGTGGAAAAGATAAAAAACCTATGAACTCTGCTGAAGTTTCTCTTTTTATTGATAATAGTGATTCTTTTCTTCCAATAGAAAACAATGAAATTAAAATAACTAGAAAAATCTATGTAAATGGAGAAAACGAGTATTATATAAATGATGTAAAAACTAGATTAAAAGATATTGGTAATCTTTTTCTAGATACTGGAGTTGGAAAAAGTGCTTACTCTGTAATTGGACAGGGAAAGGTTGAACGTATTATAGGTTCATCTTCTAAGGAGATCAAAGGAATTATTGAAGAGGCTGCTGGAATAAAAAAATTCCAACAAAAGAAAAATGAAGCATCTAAAAATTTATCCAATGTTGAGATGGAGCTTGAAAAAATAGATTTAGTTTTAAATGAAGTTGGAGAAAATAGAGATAGAGTTGAAAAACAAGCTGGTAAAGCTCAAGAATATCTTAACTTAAAAGATGAGAAAGATACTCTTGCAAAGGGAATATATAGTGCTGAATATAATGATAGAAAAAATATATTAAAAGATGAAAATCAACTTAAAGAAAATCTAATCCATGAAATTAATAGATTTGAAAATGAATTTAATACAATTGAAAAAAGATTAGAAACTATTGACAGAGAGAAACTTCAACTAAAAAAAGAGATTGAAGAGATAAGTAGTAAAAATCAAGAGTTGAAAAATGATATTGAGATTAAAGAGAGAGAGAAAGTAAAGTTAAGTGAAAGAGCTATTGGATATAAAAGAGAACTTGAAGATAGATATGAAAGAGTTAAAAATAATAGTTTAAAATTAGATGAAAAAGAGGCTCTTTTAAACTCTCTTACTGTGGAAAAAGAGGAACTAAAATCAAAAATTGAAGAGCTTGCTAAGGAAAATGTCAAATTTGAAGAAGAGGTAAAAAATCTAACTAACTCAAAAAAAGAGCTTGAAATCGGAATAGAGTTAAAGAAAAAAAGAGTTATGGAACTTGAGATAGAAAAGATGAAACTCTTAAATGATATAGAAACTTCTAGCAGAAGAATCAAAGGAAGTAACTCTAAAGTAACTAATTTAAAAGCAGAATTAGAGTCTTATGATAGTAAATTAAATTTAATTTTAAAAGATATTGAGAAAGCTGGAAATGATAAAGATAGTAAAGAAAAAAAATTAATAGAAATTGAAAAAAGAGGAGAGTTCTTAGAAAACGAGATAAGTAGAATAAGCCAACAAAGTAATAGATTATCTGAGATTTTAAGAAGTTCTGAGTATGATGAAAAAAGATTTTCAGCTAAACTACAATCTCTTTTAAGAATGGAAGAGAATAATGAAGGATTCTTTAAAGGTGTTAAAGAGATTTTAAATAGTAAACTACCTGGTGTTGAAGGGGTATTTATCTCACTAATATCTGTTCCTGAAAAATTTGAAAAGGCTATTGAAGCTGGAGTACCTGGAAACATTCAAGATATTATAGTTGATAGTGGAGAAACTGCTAAAAAAGCTATCTCTCTTTTAAAAGAGAGAAAAGCTGGAAAAGCATCATTCTTAGCTTTGGATACAATAAAAGTTTCCCCTAAAAAAGAGTTAAATATCAATATTCCTGGAGTGATTGGACGTGCTTCTGAATTGGTACAAACTCAAGATAGATATAAAATTGTTGTAGATTTTGTTCTTGGAAATCTTCTAGTTGTAGATAATATTGATACTGCTTTAAAGATTGTAAAAAACAATAGTTTTATGGGAAATATAGTGACTTTAAGTGGAGAACTTTTAAGCTCAAGAGGAAGAATTACTGGGGGGGACTCTGGAAATTCAACAGCTAATCAAATTTTTGAAAGAAAGAAAGAGATTAGAACTTTAAAAGAAACTGTTTCTAAACTGCAAGAAACTATAAAAAATAGTGTAATTGAACAAAATAATCTAAGTAAAACCTTAGAAAAATTTGAAAATGAGATTGATAAAATCGATTCATTAGAAGATGGAACAAGAAAACAACTAAAATTAGCTGAAGAGTTATACAATGATTATATTTTGAAAAAAGAGAGAATTGAAAAAGATAGACGTGTTGTTAAGGTTGAATTGGAAGAGGAAGAGAAATATAGTAGTGAATTTGAAAAGAGAATAACAAACTCTAAAAATGAGAGAGAGAAAATAGAGCAAGTTATCTCTGAAATTAAATTAGATGAAGAAAAAGAGGGAAAAGAGATAAATACTCTAAACTCTATCATTGAAGAGAAAAAAAATCAATTTTCAGATGTTAGAATTCTCTATATGAATAGCCAAGATAAAATTGGACAGATAGATCGTGAACTTGAAAGAGAAAGAAAAGAGAAAGAATCTATCTTAGAAGATAAAAAACATATGGAAAATAAAATACTATTCCTCGAAAAAGAGATTGAAGATTTAACTAAAAATGGTGAGGCTCTTCAAAAAGAGATAAGTGAAAAGATAACAAAATATGAAAGTGAAAATAGTGAGGTTTCAAATAGAAAATCTAGCTTTGAAACTCTTAGTAATGAGGAGAGAGAGTTAAATAAAAATAGAAAAGAAACTGAAAGTTATCTTCTTCATAAAAAAGATAGTTTTAATAGAGTTGAGGAAAGCCTTGAAAGAAATAGAAAAGAGATTGAAAAATTAGAGGAATCTTTATCCAATTTAACTGAAGTTGCCACTGTTGAAATTGATTTTTCTCAGATTAAAGAGTTAAAAGAAAAATTAAGATTACTAGAGAATAGATTAAAAAATTTCCAAGCTGTAAATCTATTGGCTATTGAGGAATTTAAAGAGCTAAATCAAAAATTTGTATTTTTAACTTCACAAAAAGAGGACTTAATAAAAGGAAAAAATGTTCTTTCAAATCTAATTATTGAGATTGATGATACTATTCACAAAAGATTCTTCAAAGCTTACAATGAGATTGATAAAAACTTCAATCAAATGTGTAGAGAAACATTAAATAACTCTGAAGGAAAACTTTTAATCAGTAATTCTGAAGATTTTGATAATTGTGGTGTTGAAATCTTTGTAAAATTTGGTAATAAAAAAAGACAGACTCTTTCTCTCCTATCAGGTGGTGAAAAATCTATGGTTGCAATAGCTTTTATAATGGCTATCTTTATGTATAAACCTAGTCCATTCACTTTCCTTGATGAGATTGAAGCTGCACTAGATGAAAAAAATACTAGAAAATTAATAGGAAAATTAAAGGAGTTTACAGACAGATCTCAATTTATATTAATTACCCATAACAAAGATACTATGAGAGAATCTGAAACTATTTTTGGTGTAACTATGAACAAAGAAATTGGAATTTCTAAAATTGTCCCTGTTAAATTTTAAATTTTTATGAAAAAAAACTTTGATTTTTTTAAATATAGAGGTAAAATAAAAAGACAGGATAAAAAAGATGTTAAGGGGTAATGATGAGGATATTATCGTTTATATATTATTTAATTACTTCCTTGCGAAACTTTCTTTATGATAAGGGAATCTTTAGAGTAAAGCGAGTTCCAGGAGTTGAAATAATATGCATAGGAAATATTACAGTGGGAGGAACTGGTAAAACACCTGCTGTACAATATTTTTCAAAAAGATTACAAAAAATGGGGCGAAAAGTTGCAGTAGTTTCTAGAGGGTATAGAGGAAAGAGAAAAAGAGAACCTCTTTTAGTAAGTGATGGAAGAGAGATTTTCGCCACTACTAGAGAGAGTGGAGATGAACCATTTTTACATGCTCTCAATCTTCATAAAATACCAATTATTGTAAGTTCTAATAGATACAAGGGGTGTCTTTTTGCTAAAAAACACTTTAATGTAGATACTATTATTCTTGATGATGGTTTCCAACATAGAAAATTGGGGCGTAATAGAGATATAGTTCTTATTGATGCTACTAACCCTTTTGGTTGGGGACAACTTCTTCCTTTAGGAATGTTGAGAGAAGATTTTAAAAAAGCTGCTAAAAGAGCTAGTGAATTTATAATTACAAAATCAGATTTGGTAAGTGAAAGAGAAGTTGAAAGAATAAAAAAATATTTAAAGAAAAAACTGAATAAAGAGGTTTCCACAGCAAAACATGGAGTTACATCTCTTTGTGATTTAAAGGGAAATGCTAAACCTCTATTTTGGATTAAAGACAAAAGAGTTCTACTTTTTTCAGGTCTTGCAAATCCACTTAACTTTGAAAAGACAGTGATATCTCTAGAACCCTCTTATATTGAAAGAGTAGATTTTATGGATCACCATAATTTTAAGAAAAAAGATATTGAACTTATTCAAAAACGTGCTGAAAGTATGCAAGCTTCTTATATAATTACAACTGAAAAAGATTTAGTAAAACTTCCACGTGATCTATCTATTAATAATCTATTTGTATTAAAGATAGAGTTTACTCTATTGGAAGATAACAGTTTAAAAGATTTGGAGGAAATTAAAAAATGATAACTGATGATAAAATGATTTCTATAATAAAGGAGAATGACAAAAGTTATTTACTTTCTCTCTTAGAGGAAAGTGGAAAAGTTAAAACTTTATCAGCCTTTGCTCCTGTACTAGATAAGAGAGCATACTTTACTATTAATGAAAGTGGAGAGTTAAAAAGAAAAAATAATAACTTAATTATTCCATTTTTTGCATATTGTAATGATAATGAGTTATTAGCAGAAAATATTTTTGAAAAAGCAGATTTAAAAGAGAGATGCAAAATAGGAAAAATAAATAGATTTTCAAATGTTGATGAGAAAAAATTAAAAGAAAATCTATTAAAAACTTTAACTAATGGTGGATTAGAATTTTCACTAAAATATGGAAAAGAACTATTTTTAAGAAACAGAGATGAGTTTTTTAAAACTGTTCTACTATTTAGTTTAATGGGAGATTTAAAAAGTTTAAAACCTCTTGTAGTATTATCT
>UQQO01000029.1 GCA_900543175.1 uncultured Fusobacterium sp. | reverse complement strand
CACCAGTAAATTTTGATATCTCTCCTATAGTTAAGTAACCTTCCATAAATCCTCCAATAATATTTATTTTTTATTTAAAATAACTTTTTTTGCTTTTTTACACCATTTTACAAAATCATCTATAAAGTAATAGAATATAGGTATAACTATAAGTGTTAATAGTGTAGCAGCTGAAAGTCCAAATACAACTACAAAGGACATTCCCTTATAGATTTCAGATCCCTCACCATTACTAAACATTAAAGGTAACATACCAAGAACAGTAGTTAATGTTGTCATTAATATAGGTCTTAATCTTGTTTTTCCAGCTGTAATAAGAGCCTTGTTCATATTATCTCCAACTTCTCTTCTAAAGTTGATAAAGTCAATTAGAACAATAGCATTGTTTACAACTATACCAGCTAACATTACAAACCCCACTGAAACCATAGCATCAATACTAAGTCCAGCTAGATAAAGAGCATAGAAAGCTCCTGTTGTAGATAGTGGAATTGAAAGAATTATAACAAAAGGCATTATAAAAGATTCAAACTGCCAAACTAAAATAAAGTATATTAGGAAAACAGCTATCATAAATGTATATTGTAGCTGCTCACTCATTTCAGCCATGTCAGCACTCTTTCCACCAGTACCATAAGTTATTCCCTCTGGGTAACCCATATCTTCAAGAGTTTGAATAACCAATTCTTGAGCAGTTTTTAAGTCAAGCTCATCTTTCATATTAGCATATATTACAATCTTCTTTTTCTTATCTTTCTTTTCTATTTTAGATGGTCCCTCTTCAGCTCTAAACTCTGCTACATCAGATATTCTAATATTTTCTCCAGATTTTAAAGTGATTCTTGAGTCTAAAATCAATCCAGTTGACTCTCTATATTTCTTTTGAAGTTTTAAAGTAACATCAATTTCACTGTTGTCACTATTTATCTTTATAGGAGTTCCCCCTAAAATTTGTGTTTGAATCATTGTAGCAATATCTTTAACATCAAGACCATAGTACTCAGCTTTTTCTCTATTGATATAGAATTTTCCTTCAGGTTTACCACCTTCAAAGGAAGAGGTAACATCATAGATACCATCTATTTTTTTAATCTGCTCTTTTAATTGTTCAGAGATTATTTGAAGTTGAGCCTCATTATCAGAGTAAAGTTCAAACTCTAAATCATAAAGTCCCCTAGTACCAAATCTATAACCTGGGGCAATTGTTAACTCCATATCAGGAATTTCAACAAAAGTTTCTCTAAGCTTTTTCAAAATATCAGACATGCTCTCTTCTCTTGAAGTTTTTAAACCTGCATTGATATTTAAAATTGAACTTGTTCCATTAGCTGAAACAGTGTAGTCTACAACAAAAGGTAGATCTTTAACTTTCTCTTCAAGTATCTTTCCTATTCTATCCCCTTTATTTACATCTGAACCAGATGGAAGTTTAGCAACAACAGCATATCTTCCCTCATCAATTGTAGGAGTGAATCTTCCTCCTAATTTTGAGGCTACATAAAGTGAACCACTGAAAAGAGCAAATAAAATTAATAAGACTATTCCTCTTCTTCTAATTGACCACTTTAAGCTATTTACATAGATCTTTCTAAAAGTAGTCATAATCTTACCTTCAGCATTTAGATTTTTCTTTTGGTCCATTATCTTACTAGCTATCATTGGAACAAAAGTTAACGAGATAATCAAGGATGCTAGTAGAGAGTAAGAGATAGCATAACACAAGTTATTAAATTGCTCTTTAGCCAATCCCTCTTGGAAAACAAGTGGCAAGAAAGCAGCAACAGTAGTCATAGTTGATGCTAATACAGGAAGAGCCATCTCCTCTGCTCCATCTTTAGCAGCTTGTATCTTATTTTTTCCAAGCTCTGTCATATGTCTGAAGATATTATCTACAACTACAACTGAGTTATCAACTAACATTCCTATACCTAGAGACAATCCCATTAATGAGATTAAGTTTATACTTATTCCCTGCATATTTAATAGGAAAAATGTAAAGATAATAGATATTGGAATAGCTACTGCAATTATAATAGTTGCAGAGATGCTTTTTAAGAATACAAAAAGTATTGCAGATGCTAAAACCAACCCTTGAATACCACTACTTTTAACATTATTTATAGAGTTATTAATGGTTATTGAAGAATCAAATTCATAGTTTAATTTTGTATTTAAAGGTAGTGAACCTCTATTTCTCTCTAAAAGTTTTTTAGAGTTATTTACTATTGAAACAGCATTTCCACTATCTGTTTTTGAGATGATAACAACAATACTATCTTCCCCATTTTTTCTATATATAGATTTAATATCTTTAGGAGCAACTTTTATACTAGCCACATCCTTTAATTTTAAAAGATGTCCATCTTTGTTGCTCAAAATAATCTCTCTTATCTCATCAGCTGTTTCAATTTCAGCTTCAATTTTAACAAGATACTCTTTCTCTCCCTCTCTTAATATTCCTCCAGGAAGATTTGCACTAGCACTTTTCATCTTATTGTAAACATCAACTATACTTAGATTGTAGTTTTCTAATTTATCAGGATCAATCTCAATAGCTACTTCCTGTTCCTGTCCTCCATAGACATTTATCTCAGATACACCTTCAAGACGTTCAAGCATAGGCTTTAGATTATTTTCAGCATAACTTCTCATCTCCATTTTATCTCCACCATAGAGAGTAAATGTCAAAGCTGGAACATCTGAAGAGGAGCTTTTTCTAATTGAAGGTTCATCCATATCATCAGGGAACTTGTTTCTAATTTGATTTAACTCATTTTGAATTAAAGTTATCTTAGTTTCAACATCTGTTCCATATTTAAATTTAATAAAAATCAGAGAAGTTTCAGCAGAAGATTCTGAACTATACTCAACAATCCCTTCAACATTTGGTAAAACATCCTCAATTTTACGAGTGATCATCTTATCAACATCATCAGGAGTAGCTCCATCCCACTTTATTCTAATACGAACAGTAGGTTTATTTATATTTGGCAACATCTCTATTGGCATCTTTCTCAATCCTAAAAAACCGAAAAATATCATAGAGATTATAAACATAATCGTTGTAGCTGGTTTTCTTATTGAAAATTCTGGAATTGATTTCATCTTAGTTCTCCCTTACTTTATCATTGTTGTTTAATAGATATTGTCCCTCTACAACTAATTTATCTCCATCTTTATAATCTGGAAATTCAATTAGTTGCATATCTTCAATAGTAAGTTTAGGAGTTACTTTGTATATTGTAGCCACATTATCCCTAGTAACTACAATATATGAATAAAGATCTTTTATCATAATAGATTGGCTAGGTACAAATAAACCTTTTATAGTTCCATGGTGAAGTTTAACTTTTGCATATAGCCCTTTTAATAGGTTATTTTCACTATTTTCAACAGTTAATTTCACAGAATATTTTTTTGTGTTGCTATTTGAGCTAAGATTTATCTCACTAATTGTTCCTGTTAAATTTTTTTCTATCTCTTCAACAAAGATATCAGCTTTATCATCTATTTTGCTATTTTCTAAATCCTTTCCAGAAACAGCTATTGTCAATTCCATAATGCTATTATCTATAACAGTTAGCAATTTTTGATTTGGAGAAGTTTTTTCAAATTCTTTTAGATCTAAATCAGTAACTATTCCATCAATTTTAGCAATAACTTTTAATCTGTCAAAATTATCTTTAGCTTTGATATAGTTAGCCTCAGCTATTTTTAATTCTCCTTTGCTATTTTCAAAATTATTTTTAGCATTTAGGTACTCATCTTCAGAAACTAACTCTTTATCATAAAGTTTTTTATATTTACTAAAGGCTATACTATCAGTAGAGTAGTTAGATTTAGCTTTTAAAAGCTTTCCTTCAGCTTCATAATAAGCAGATTCAGTAGAGGCATCATTTAATTCTAAGATAAGATCACCTTTTTTTACTCTGTCTCCATTTTTGAAATATATTTTTTTTACATCTCCACCAGTTGGAGTGACAATAGCAACTTCATTTTTAGGTTTTAATTCACCATTATAATCTTTTATATAATTCACAGTTGTTTCTTTTAATTCAATACTTTTTACCAATTTAACTGTCTCTTTTTTCTCAACAGTTTTTTTTGTTTCTTTACCGCAACTAATTAAGCTTAGTGCCAAAATCATAATAACAATTTTCTTCATAACAAACAGGCGAGGAAACCCACGACTTTAGCGTTGGGAGGAATCGCCCTAACACCTCCTTAAAAATTAATGTTTTAATTGATTTTCACTATAAAATGTAATATAATTTTATTAGTGAAAGGAGTTGATGTATTATAGAAATTACTATTACTTCTAAAATACAAATTTATCCTACTGATGAACAAATAAAGATTTTAAATGATACTATGATAGCTGTTAGAAAAGCATTAAATTATGTTTCAAATTATGTTTTTGAAAACAAATGTTTTTCTCAACATAAACTAAATGAAGCTACATATTATCTACTTAGAGAAAAGTTTTCTCTTAAATCTCAAATGTCGCAATCAGTAATGAAAACTGTACTCGCTAAATACAAGACTATTAAGTCTAATAATCAACCTTTTACTAAAGTACAGTTTAAAAACTTAGAATATGATTTAGTTTGGAATAGAGATTATCTTTTAACTAATGGTATTTTCTCTATCAATAGTTTAGAAGGTAGACTAAAGATACCTTTTGAAACTAAAGGAATGGAAAAATATTTTGATGGAACATATACATTTGGTACTGCTAAACTTGTGTATAAATTTAAGAAGTATTTCTTGCATATTCCAATGACTAAAGATTTTATCCAAACTACACCATTTCAAATTAACAAAATTGTTGGAATTGACTTAGGAGTTAATTTTCTAGCTACTGTATATGATAGTTATGGAAAAACTACATTTTTCAGTGGAAAAGCTATTAAGTCTAAAAGAGGACATTACAAAATCCTAAGAAAAGACCTACAAGAATTAGGAACAAAATCTGCTAAACGCAAAATTAAATCTATTGGTACAAGAGAAAACCGTTATGTTACTGATGTAAACCACAGTATAACCAAGGCACTCGTTGAACATTATGGACAAAATACATTATTTGTCCTTGAAGATTTAACTAATGTTAGGCAGTCAACAGAAAGAGTATGTATAAATAATAGATATACAATTGTTTCTTGGGCTTTTTATCAATTTAGAAAAATGTTAGAGTATAAAGCGAAACTAAACCAATCTATAGTAATAGCAGTAGATCCAAAATATACATCTCAAACTTGCCCAAAATGTGGGCATATAGAGAAAAGTAATAGAGATAAAAAGAACCATATATTCTGTTGTAAAAATTGTGGCTACCAATCCAATGATGATAGGATAGGAGCAATGAATCTTTGGAGGAAAGGTATAGAATATATAGAAAAACAAAACTCCAAAGAGGTTGTAGAGTAAACTCTATGACTTTGGCAGTGTCAACTCGCCGAATGTGACCTAGGTTTGAAGAAGGAGGCAATTAAGCCGTTAGCACTTTGTGTACTAGAGTTACAAGCCCATGAATTTATTCATTGGGTAATTGACTATTCCCCCATAAAATTTATTAGAATTCTATATATATCGACACAATATTATATAATATTTTGGTCTAAATTAGAATAATCAGAAATAATTTTTATTATAAAAAAACTACACTTTTATCCTAAATTTTAAATAATAATTAGATAATAAGTGTAGTTATAAAAATAGTAAAATTATTTATAAATTTTTTCAATCTTCTCTTTTAAACGTGCTGGAATTATATAATCCTCTTCACTTACTGTTTTAAGAGCATAGAAAGGTTTATTTTTATAGTTTTTTCTTTCACGTTTTTCATTATATAGTTCCTCTTCAATATCATTTTCAAACTCAATAAAATCACCAAATTTAAAATTAATAGCTCTTTGAATAGAACGATTTTTATTATTAGAGTTTTCAATTTCAAGCTCAGTTCTCCAATAGTGATTATCCTTGTCATAGATAGCCATATAGGGAATTTTAAAAGCATTTAAAAGTTTGATAAATTGAGGTATAATACTTTTACTACCACATTCTAAAATAGAGTAGTTATATTTATAGATTCCAAGTTTTTTAGCTAGATATCCTAGAACAATTTTATCTGTTTGTCCCTCAACCAAAATTACCTTTTTAGCAAAGAAAAGTTCACTACGATCAGGATTTATCCAGTAGTTCATATTGAAATATTTAACTTCATCACCAGAGAAAAGTCTGCCTTTAAACTGAAAAGCCCTGCTACCAAAATCTTTATGCTTTCTCATAATACATATAGATTTATAGTGTTTTAAGCTGATGAAGTTGCTAGAGTGTGTAGAGATATATAGTTGAGCGCCAAGATTGCTCAACTGAATAAAAGCGTTGTATAGCTCTTTTTCAGCTTGTGGGTGGAGATAAAGTTCTGGTTCTTCAAAAAATACAATGGTATTTCCTATAATACTATGATTTCTCTTTTGTGATTCTTCAGATATACTTCTAAAGATTTCAAATAGAAGATTTCTATATAATCCTTTACTTACATAGTCATTTTGAAGAGTATTAGCAAGTTTTTTTAATGAACTAATCATTAGAGTTTCACTTATATTTCTTCTCTTTAAAATTTCAAAAAGTGAATTAACTAAAAAGTTAATCTGTTTTTTATCTTGAAATGGTGGTATATATAAAATTGGGATATGTGAGATTATCTCTCTGTAAGTTTCTTCAGTAATAGTTTTCCAATCTCTATTTATTTTTATCTTGTATTGAACATCATAATTGGGAAATTTTTGAATTTTAAGTGTTAACTCTTTCTTATATATAAAATCTTTTAAATTTTTATAATTAGCTTGTGAAAAGTTTTGAAAAATCCCTTCTAGTTCTAAAGGAAGATCTAAATTTCTAATATCCTTTGTTCTTAAATTACGATAACCAAGGAAAAACATAATAGCTGAAATAATACTTGATTTTCCATTGTTAGTAGGACCAATAAATAGCATAAGATTTTCAAAGATAGGTTTAGTATATTCAATACACTGCCAGTTTTCAACTTTTAAACTTTTTAGGTACATATTATTCCTCCTATACTCTTATTATTATTGACATTTTAGCTGAAAAAAAATATAATTTCAATATAAAGTTTATTAAAAAATAGTAGGAGGACAGGTGAGAATGGTAAAAAAAGTTTTGCTTCTTTTGTTTTTTATATCTAATTTGGTTTTTGCTACTAATAGTGTGAATATAAGCAGGGATAAATATATACATGATATCTATTTACAGTTAAAATTGGAAAATAAAATGGAATATGATACTTTTCAAAAAGCATATAAAGGCTATGAGAAAATTCCTGATAAGAGAGAGGGACTCCTTACTATAATAGACTTTACTAAATCATCTAATGAGAAAAGATTCTTTGTAATTGATTTGAATAAAAAGAAGATAGATTATAGTACATATGTAACACATGGGAAAAATTCTGGTTTGACAGTTCCTTTAAATTTTTCAAATAATAGAAACTCCTATATGAGTTCTTTAGGATTCTATATTACTGGAGATGCTTATGAAGGAAAATATGGTTACTCTTTAAGATTGCAAGGGTTAGAGGAAGGGTTTAATTCAAATGCTTATAGAAGAGCTATTGTTGTGCATGGAGCAGATTATGCAGAGCCTAGTTTTATTGAAAAATATGGTTTTTTAGGCAGAAGTGAAGGGTGCCCAGCTATTCCTACTACTATTTCTAAGGATGTTATAGATTATATCAAGGGAAAGACAGTGTTGTTTATTATGGGAAAAGATAAGCATTATATTGAGAAAAGTAGATATGCTTCTTTGTAGAATAAAAGTTGTTAGATACTAATAGGTTGTTATTAGTTTTTAACAACTTTTTATTTATAATATTAACTGTAAAGAAAAAAGGTAATGTAATTTGATATCAAATTACATTACCTTTTTTATACTAATCTTCAGCTCTTAACTCTTTTATCTTTCTTTCAGTTGCTCTAATAAATCTAGGCATGAAATACTCTTTTTCCTCTTCAGCTTCTTGATTTTTTCTTGTATAGATATTAGTTAATTCCTCTCTATATTTAAGAACTGCATCTCCATATTCAGATATATCTTTTACAGGATATTGTCTTAAATTAGGATACTCTCTATCAAGAATAGCATTCCATTGATCAACTTGATCTTTGTTTAATGAAAGAATAAGATCTATATCTCCACTAAATTTAATCTCTTTAATTACGTCACCAATCTCCATTTTTCTAATTTTTTCAAAATCAGAGTCACTTATATATTCACCAAAAATTGTATATTGTCCATTTAAGAACTCAGCTGGATATAAAGTCATAAAGAATTGAGAACCATTTGTTCCAGGTCCAGCATTAGCCATTGCAAGCATTCCTTGTTGGAAGAAATCTAACCAGTTAGTAATCTCATCAGGAACAAAATAACCAGGTCCTCCAGTACCAGTACCTGTAGGATCTCCTCCTTGAACAACAAAGTTTTCTACAGCACGATGTATTTTTGTGTTGTCATAATATCCTCTTTGAGCTAAGTTGATAAAGTTAGCAACTGTTACAGGAGCAGCCTCTGGATATAGATAAAAGTTAATCTCTCCTTGTGTTGTTACAAATGTCGCTCTAATATCATTGTATTTAGCAACATTTTGAGCTCCTAGCATCTTTCTTAAACTAGAACATGAAACAGTAGTAATAAGAATAGCTACTACTAATAAAAGTTTTATCAGTTTTTTCATAGGTTGTTTATCCTCCCATCTAGAATGTTATCAATTAGTTTAATACCATTATACTATACTTATAATACAAATTACAAGCTAATTATTTGATTAGATATTTCTGTAAACTCTTAGTTGAAAGAGTTAAAATAATTGATATTCCAATAAGTAATACTGATAGAGCATTAACTACTGGGGAAACTCCTAGCCTAATCATAGAATAAATACGTAGTGGAAGAGTAGAAGACCCTGGTCCAGCTACAAAGAATGTTGTAACAAAATCATCAAATGATAGAGTTACAGCTATTAAAAATCCTGATATAATTCCTGGTAAAATAGCAGGGATTACAACTTTTAAAAGAGTTTGCATCTCTGTTGCCCCTAAGTCATAAGCAGCTTCAACAATTGAATAGTCAAACTCCTCAAGTCTTGATAGTATGATGAACAATACAAAAGGAATATTAAAAGTTGTATGAGCAATAAATATTGTTGTAAGCCCAAGCTCAAATTTAATAGTTGCAAAAAGTATAAGGAGAGAAACTCCTAAGATAATTTCAGGTATAACTAAAGGTACATAAGTAAGAACTTGTAGAGCCTTCTTTCCTTTGAAATCATACCATTGAAGTCCAATAGCTCCCAATGTACCTATTAAAGTTGAAATAACACCAGATAAAATAGCTATTAAAATACTAAATCTAAATGCTTTCCAAATATTATCTGAATACATAAATAGATCTTTATACCATCTAAATGAAAACTCTTTCCACACCATAGATTTACCATCGTTAAATGAGTAAACAATCAATATAACTAAAGGAATATAGAAAAACAGCATAGAAAGCAGAAAGAAAAATAATGAAGTTCTTCTTTTATTCATTGTTATCAGCTCCCTTTTCATCAGTAATTTTTATTTTCCTATTGCTAATCTTCATAAAGATAATAATAGCAATAGAAGTAACAAGTATTAGAGCTCCTGAAATAGTTGAAGCCAATGGCCAGTTTCTAGTTACAGTTAGATGTTGAGCAATAATATTTCCAAGCATTGTTGCTTGAGTTCCACCAACTAATTTAGGTACAGCATATGAACCTAAGTTAGGGATAAAAGTAAATAGTACAGCAGTTATTATTCCAGGCTTGATATTTGGAATAAATATCTTGAAGAATGCTTGTCCATTTGTAGCTCCTAAATCTCTAGCAGCTTCAATAAGAGAGAAATCAAACTTCTCAATAACTGCATAAAGAGGTAAAATGGCAAATGGTAAGCTTGTATATACTGAAATAAGTACTACGGCACTTGTGTTATATAAAAATTGTAAAGGTTCATCAATTATACCAAATCTTAAAAGAATAGAGTTTAAGAAACCATTATTTCCTAAAACTGCTATCCAAGCATATATTCTAATTAAGAAGTTTGTCCAGAAGGGAACTATTACAAGAAATAAAAGCTCCTTTTTATATTTTGATCTAGCTATATAATATGCTGTTGGTACTGATAAAAATACAGTAAATATAGTAACTAAAACAGATATATAGATTGTTTTCATCAAAATAGCAATAAATATCTTATCAGTGAAGATAGAGAAACTAGCTAGAGAGAATACCATCTCAACTCCACCATAAGTTCCTTTTTTTAGGAAAGCATATCCTAGTACAATTAGCATAGGAATAAGAAAAAATAGTAGTAGCCAAAGAGTTATTGGCAATGTGTATAATCTTCCAAGCTTATCTTTTTTCAATTCCTTTCACCTCTACTACAAAGCTATCATCAGCATCCCAAGATATGTAGGCATCTTCATCCCACCAGATAGCTCCTTCATCATTATCATCAAAGTAAACAGCATGTTGTTTAAAAACTTTAAATGGAATGTTTTTATCACCATTTAACCAAACAAAGTATTTACTTTGGAATCCAGAATAGATAACCTCATCTACATAAACTTTTAAAACATTGTAGTTTTCATGAGGTTTTTTAGGTAAAGTTTTAGAAAGTTTTATCTTTTCAGGTCTAATTGAAACTTGTACAAAATCACCAACTTTTACAGGTTTGTCAGTTTCAAATATTAACTCTCCTAGTTTATCATTTTTAAGAACAGCATACTCTTTATCTTTAACCTCTATAACCTCTCCTTCAAAGAAGTTATTTTCTCCTATAAAGTCAGCTACAAAGGCATCAGCAGGAGCTTCGTAAACTTCAGCAGGAGTACCAACTTGTAGAACCTTTCCTTCATTCATAATAGCTATTCTATCTGATATAGAAAGAGCTTCTTGTTGGTCATGTGTAATAAAGATAAATGTTATTCCAACTTCATCATGTATATTATCTAATTCTATTAAAAGATTTTGTCTAAGTTTAGCATCTAGAGCTGATAGAGGCTCATCTAGTAGAAGAACTCCAGGTTTATTTATCAAAGCTCTAGCAATAGAAACCCTCTGTTGTTGTCCTCCAGAAAGTTGGTTAGGCATCTTATTAATGTGTTCACTTAATCCAACCATTTTTACAAATTTTTTAACTTCTGTATCTATTGTTGCTTCATCTACTTTTCTTATTCTCAATGGGAAAGCAACATTCTCATAGACAGTTAAATGAGGGAATAGTGCATATTTTTGAAATATAGTATTAACATTTCTTTTGTTAGATGGAAGAGAAGTAAGATCTTCATCTCCTAAATATATAGCTCCACTATCCGGTTCAATAAATCCAGCTATCATTCTTAAAAGAGTAGTTTTACCACATCCAGAGGGTCCCAAGATAGAAAAAAACTCTCCATCTTGTATAGTTAAATTGATGTTTTTTAAAACTTGTACTCCGTCATAGCTTTTATTGATGTTCTCAATTTTAATGTCTTTTTTCAATCTTTTTTTACCTCCAATAATCCAGTTTTTTTATATTATTTTAGCTAAGAAAAATAACTACATCCTTAATTATATCATAATTGAAAAAATTGTAAAATATTTTGTACCTGAAAACTGATACAAAATATTTTATGAAAAAATAAAAAATCCTGTAATTGAAGAATTGTAGAAAATATGATATGATATTTTTGAAATTTTTTTACATAGATTTAACGTAGAATTTACAGTTTTTTAACAAAATATTAATTTATCTAGGAGGAGATTAATGTATTTAGACGTTTTGTTTAAAGTTGTAGGAGGACTAGGTTTATTCCTTTATGGAATGGAAAATATGTCATCTGGAATGCAAAAAATAGCAGGGGATAAATTAAAAAAGATATTAGCAGCTTTAACTACTAATAGAATAATGGCTATTTTAATGGGAATTTTTGTAACTGGACTAGCTCAATCATCATCAGTAAGTACAGTTATGACAATTGGATTTATTAATGCTTCACTTTTAACACTACAACAAGGGCTTGGAGTAATATTGGGAGCAAATATAGGAACAACAATTACAGGATGGTTATTAGCTCTTAATATTGGTAAATATGGACTTCCTATTGTTGGGTTTGCTGCAATAGCCTTTATGTTTGTAAAGGGAGAGAAGAGCAGAACAAGAGCATTGACAGTAATGGGATTTGGATTTATATTCTTAGGATTGGAACTTATGAGTAAAGGACTTAGTCCACTTAGAACTCTTCCTGAATTTATTAATTTATTCCACTCTTTTAAAGCAGACTCTTTCTTTGGAGTAGTAAAAGTAGCTATGGTAGGGGCACTTTTAACAGGGGTTGTTCAATCTTCAGCAGCTACATTGGGGATTACAATAACACTTGCAACACAAGGACTTATTGACTATCCAACAGCAGTAGCTCTTGTATTAGGAGAAAATGTAGGAACTACTGTTACAGCTCTGCTTGCTTCAATAGGTGCAAGTTCAAATGCTAAAAGAGCAGCTTATGCACATACTCTTATAAATATTGTAGGGGTAATGTGGGCAACTGTTATATTTAGACCATATCTTAGTATTCTAGCTCATTTTTCTGATTCAACAGCAAATATGGCTACTGCAATAGCAACAGCACATACTATGTTTAATGTGATAAATGTAATTTTATTTATTCCATTTATTGGATATCTTGCTAAGTTCCTATGTACAATAGTTAAAGATGATGATAATGGAGTTGTAAGAGTAACAAAACTTAGTTCATTAATGGTAACTCTTCCAAATGTTGTTATAGATCAAACAAGAACAGAAGTTTTAACAATGGCAGCAAATATAAAAGAGATATTCTTTAAGCTTGAGGAAGTTTATTATAATCCTAGTAAATTAGAGGCTTACAATGAAGAGATAGATGCAATAGAGGAAAAGTTAGATTTATATGAAAAAGAGGTTTCAGATGCTAACTTTACAATTTTAAACAAAGGATTAGAAGCTTCATATGTAGAGGAAACTCGTGGAAATCTTATAACTTGTGATGAATATGAAACAATAAGTGACTATCTAAAAAGAGTTTCTAATAGTTTAATGAGATTGAAAAAAGATGATTTAGAACTTACACAAGAGAGAAAAGAGACTCTTCAAAAGTTAAATCATATGGTGTTTGATTTCTTTGATGATATTAACAAAGCTTATAAAACAAAGGATAGAGATCTATTTATGCTTTCTATTTCAAAATATACAGCTATAAAAAATCTTTATAAAGAAGCAAGACATGGGCATTTTGATAAAGAGGCACAAAATGATGAAACTATTCCAGCAAAATTAAGTACTGGATATATGGATATTTTAAACTATTATAGAAGAGCAACAGATCACGTTTATAATATAATTGAACACTATGCAAAAATTTAATAAAATAGTAAAAGGGCTGTTTATCGCAGCCCTTTTAATCTATTTAGCTAAATTACCAACCACATTAAGCGGATCCCAAGTTAAAGAGAATGGTGGTGCATAGCATAGGTCTAAGTATGCTAGTTCATCAACAGTCATCTCTTTATCAATAGCAGCTGCTAAAACATCCACTCTTAGAACAGCTCCTTTTTTACCTATTATCTGTCCACCAAGTAAAACTCTAGAATCAACATCATATATTATCTTGATAAATATATCCTCTTGTCCAGGATAGTAAGAAGTTTGGTTTTTATCCTCAATAAATACAGTTTTATAGTTTATTCCCATCTTTTTAGCTTCCTCTTCAGATATACCAGTTCTACCAGCTTCAAGATTTAAAACTTTAATAGCAGCAGAACCAAGAGTACCTTTAAACTCTTTATCTATTCCAGCTAGATGTTCTCCTACAACTCTACCTATTTTATTTGAGTTTGTAGCAAGTGGGATATATACATTTTCTTTTTTAACTTTATGGTAAACAGAAGCACAATCTCCAGCAGCATAGATACCATCAATATTGCTTCTTCCTTTGCTATCAATAATTATAGCTCCATTTCTTAAAGTTTCTATTCCAGTATTTTCTAAGAACTTAGTATTAGGTCTTACTCCAGTAGCTAAAATTACAATATCAGCACTATATTTTCCCTTGTTTGTAATAACAGAAGCTACCTTTCCATCTTTACCTTCAAATTCAGTTACAGTTTCATTTAAGTTTAGAGTAACATCTTTATGAGAAGATAACTCCTCTTCCATGATATCTGTAATCTCTTTATCAAAGCTTTCAGGTAAAACTCTTTCACTTAATTGAATAACTCTTACTTTTTTACCTAAATGAATAGCAGCTTCCACAGCTTCAAGTCCTATATACCCAGCTCCAATAATAACTATCTCTCTGTTTTCAGCTTTTAATATAGCTTTTTTTAATTCTATACCATCACTAAACTCTTTTAAAGTGAATATATTTTTTAAATCTATATTTTTAATAGGAGGTTTAATAGCAGAAGCACCAGTAGCAATAATTATCTCATCATAAAAATCATTGAAAATCTCTTCAGAGTTTAGATCTTTTACTGTAACTTCTCTTTTTGTTGGATCTATTCCAATAACTTCATGTTTCATTTTTACAGTGATTCCCTCTTTATTAAATTGTGCTAGAGGTTTAGCTATCATTCTTTCAGAATCCTGATAGAAATCTCCAACATAGTATGGAAGTCCACAACTTCCCCAAGAGATCATATCTGTTTTTTCATATACAGTTATATTTAACTCTCTGTTTAATCTTTTTGCTTTAGATGCAGCACTCATACCAGCAGCAACTCCACCTACAATTATAATTTTCTTCATAAGCTTTTTGTATGATAAATATTTGAATTTATCAAACTTCCTCCTTCCTCATATTTTATAATATACCATTTTGATATATTATACTAGAAAGATATTCTTTTTCCTTTTTAGAAAAATTATTATATAATATAATAAAATAGATTTTGGAGATGATTAAAATAGAAAAAAAGATAATATATTTTGATAATTCAGCAACCTCTTTTCCAAAGCCAGAAGAGGTGTATAAAGCATCTGAGAAGGCGATGAGGATATATGGTGCCAATCCTGGGAGAGGAGGGCATAGAATGGCTGTAGAGGCCTCTAAAGAGATTTTTAAAGTTAGAGAGAAGGTAGCTAATCTATTTAATATAAAAGATCCTTTGAGAATAGCTTTTACTCAAAACTCAACCTATGCTTTAAACTTTGCAATAAAAAGTTGTATCAATAAAAAAGGTCATGTGATTACAACAGCATTGGAACACAACTCATCTTTAAGACCACTTTTTTCAAAGAGAGATAGTGGAGAGATAGAGTTAGAATTAATCTATCCAGAAAAAAATGGAGAGATTTCAATAGAAAAAATAATAGAGTCTATAAAGGAAGATACTATAGCAGTAGTTGTTAATCATATTTCCAATGTTACAGGGACAATAGTTGATATAGAAAAGATAGGTAAGGTAACTAGAGAAAAGGGAGTTATGTTAATAGTTGATGCTTCTCAAAGTGCAGGATATTTGGATATAGATGTAGAGAGAGATGGAATAGATATTTTATGTTTTACAGGGCATAAATCTCTTTATGGATTGCAAGGAAGTGGAGGAATCTATATAAGAGAGGGTATTGATTTTATTCCAATAATTGAAGGAGGAACAGGGAGTTTTTCCAAGTTGGAAAGACAACCATTGGTAATGCCAGAAGGGTTAGAAGCTGGAACACTTAACACATTAGCAATAGTAAGTTTAGGAGTTGGGATAGAGTTTATTCAAAAAGTAGGGATTGAAAATATTAGAGAGCATGAAGATAGATTGAAACAGAGATTTTTAATAGAACTGAAAAAGATTCCAGAAATTGAAGTTTATGGTAGTGATAATAGAGGACCAGTAGTAACTTTAAATATAAAGGGGATAGATTCAGGAGATTTAGCAGCATATTTAGATGAGGAGTATGGAATTTTAGTTAGAGGAGGTTTACATTGTGCTCCTAAAATTCATGAAGCTATTGGAAATGGAGAAAATGGTGGAGTTAGATTTTCATTTGGTTTCTTCAATACAGATGAAGAGGTTGATTATGCTATAAAAGCTCTTAAAGAGATTGTTACAGAAAATAGCAATTAATAGAAAAAAATAATTGACAAGATAAAGAAAATATGATAATATAAATCTTGTCTGCGGGAATAGCTCAGTTGGTAGAGCGTCAGCCTTCCAAGCTGAATGTCGCGAGTTCGAACCTCGTTTCCCGCTCCAGACAAATAATGGGGATATAGCTCAGTTTGGGAGAGCGACGCACTTGCACTGCGTAGGTCAGCGGTTCGATCCCGCTTATCTCCACCAAAAGCCTAGATAGCTCAGTTGGCTAGAGCATACGGTTCATACCCGTACGGTCGAAGGTTCGAATCCTTTTCTAGGCACCATTGATAATAACACTTCTTAGAAATAGGAAGTGTTTTTTTGTTTTTTGTAAATATTTAGTATTATAAATACTCTATAATTTATCTAACTAAACCCAGTTATCTAGCACATCGTTAGTTTTTGACAAAGTACCTTTGTTATTTACATTAATTAGTCAATTTTAGTTATACCTATTCCTTTTAAATATCAGCTAAATTCCATGTCAAAGAATAAAGAGAGAGTAGCACTCATCTGACTAAAATTCCGAAACTTGACTTCGTCTTCAAACACGTCGGAATTTTAAGCATCAGATTTCGCGACTCTCTCTAATATTCTTCTCCAAATTCCATTTAGCTGATATTAGGAGTATTAAAAATAAATTATCCCTAACATCAAGTTGACGTAATTTAGAAGTGAATATTAGAAGCCTTCAGCGAAATGAAGTTAAGAAAATGCAACGTGTTTGAGCGAAGTTTACGGAGCGAGTTTTGCATTTTCAACGGAATGAGCCTAGGGCTTCTTTATTCAATGACATGGAGTCAAATTGATGTTAAAAAATATAAGTTTTGTTAATGTAGATTAGGATGATGAATTATAGTTTTTTCAATATAGTGTGAATTTTTTTATAAAATAGTGAAAATAAGTTTTTTATGTGTATATAAGCATATAGGGGTGCGATATTTTGATTACACTTTTAAATTTTTAAGATTATAAATATTATTATTTCTATAAAATAGAACAAAAAAATCTTGATTACACTTAAAAAATAAAATTTGATTAATAATTAAAAATAAAGGTAATTATAAGGTGTAATCAAATTTTGATTACATCTTGGTTACACTATGATTACACTTGTTGGATAAATTGTATTTTAAACATCTTTAAATCTTTAAAAAAATAAAAAATAATAAAAATTATAAATGTAAAAAAAGATAGTTAAAAGTGCATTTTAAAAGTTATAAGAGCTTTTTTTAGAAAGAAAAGGGATATAATTATAAAAAAACTGCTAAATTCAATAGAAATTGACATAGCAGTTTTATAGTATAATTAAATTTCATTAAGCATAGTTTCAGGATCAGTAGCAGCTTTAACCTTATCATTTGCCTTTATAATAACTCCATTTTCATCAATTAGATAAGTAGTACGAACTACTCCCATAGAAACTTTACCATATAATTTTTTCTCTTTCCAAACATCATATTCTTTAATTACTTCTAATTCAGGATCAGCAAGAATGGTAATTTTAAGATTTTGTTTTTCTTCAAATCTTTTATGTGATGCTACTGTATCTTTACTAATTCCTATTATCTCTACATTTTTTTCTAAAAATTCTGGATATTTTTCAGAATAACCACAAGCTTGTTTTGTACAACCAGGAGTGTTATCTTTAGGATAGAAATATAGAATAACTTTTTTTCCAAGGTAATCACTTAACTTGTGAATCACTCCATTTTGATCTGGTAAAGAAAATTCAGGGGCTTTTTTTCCAACTTCTAACATATTAAATCTCCTTTTTTTTAATTGATATTGATATTTTAACATATTATTTTCTTAAATTATCATAGAAATATAAAAAAATAGAAATAAAAGATGTATTTATAAAAAAATATAGTATAATCTATATTAAGTGGAGAGATTTTAAAATGTTTATGAGGTGAAGTGTATGAAAAAAATTTTAATAATTGGAGGGGTAGCTGGAGGAGCTTCAACAGCTGCTAGATTGAGAAGACATAGTGAAGAGGATAGAATAATTATGTTTGAGAAAGGACCTCATGTATCTTTTTCAAATTGTGGACTTCCTTATCATTTAAGTGGAATGATTTCAGAGGCTGAGAAACTTGTTTTAATGTCACCACAAAAATTTTTAGCTCAATACAATATAGAAGCAAGAGTAAATAATGAAGTAATAGAGATAGATAGAGAAAACAAAGAGGTAGTAGTAAAAGATACAGTTACTAAAAAAACATATAGAGAGAGCTATGATAAACTTGTACTTTCAATGGGAGCTAAGCCTATTGTTCCAAAATTTGAAGGGCTTGACAGTGTAAATGTTTTCACAATAAGAAATGTTGTTGATATCAATAGATTAAATCTTTTTGTAAAAGAGAGAAAAGATAAGAAGATAACAGTTATAGGTGGAGGATTTATTGGTATTGAAGCAGCTGAAAATTTGAGAGAAGCTGGATATGAAGTTACTTTAATAGAGGCTGCAGATCAAATATTGAAGATTTTTGACTATGATATGGTTCAAAGATTACAAAAAGAGATGTATGATAAAGGTGTTGAACTAATTGTAGGAGATAAAGTAGAGAGATTTAAAAAGAATTGTGTAGTTTTAGAATCTGGAAAAGTGATAATATCAGAAGTTGTAGTTTTAGCTATTGGAGTTGCTCCAGATACAGAGTTAGCAGTTAAAGCTGGAATTGAACTTGGAAAAACAGGGGCAGTAAAAACAGATAATAACTATATGACAAATGATAGGGATATCTATGCAGTTGGAGATATGATAGAGGTTTATAGTCCACTATTTAATGATTATTTTAAACTTTCACTTGCAGGACCAGCACAAAAACAAGCTAGAGCAGTAGCTGACCATATCAATGGAAGAGTAGTGGATAATAGAGGGTATATAGGTTCATCAGTAATAAAAGTTTTTGATTTCAATGGAGCATCAACAGGGCTAACAGAGTCACTTATAAAAGCTAGAGGAATGTCAATAAACTATGAAACAATAGAGATTATCCCTTCAGATAAAGTGGGATTGATGCCTAATGCAAATCCTATGTATTTTAAAATGATATTTGAAGTGCCTACTGGAAGAGTTTTAGGAGCTCAAGCAATAGGAAAAGGAAATGTAGATAAGAGAATAGATGTTATAGCCTCTGTAATTAAGTTTGGAGGAACAATAGAGGATCTAAAAGATCTAGAGCTATGTTATGCTCCACCATTTGGAACTGCTAAAGATGTAGTTAATTTTGGTGGATATGTAGCATCTAATGTTTTAGAAAGAAGATTTAAACAGGAGCATTTCTCTAAAGTTAGAGAGTTGTTAGAGGCTGGAGAGTGCATTATAGATATAAGAGAGAAAAATGAGTATGCAGAGGGACACTTAAAAGGAGTGCCAAATATTCCATTAAGTGAGTTAAGAGAGAGAGTTAACGAGATTCCAAAGGATAGAACAGTTTATCTACAATGCAGAAGTGGTCAAAGAAGCTACAATGCTTGCCTTTTACTTCAAAACTTAGGTTATACAAATGTGGTCAATGTAACTGGAGGAATTTTAGGAATATCAATGTATGAGTACTTTAATGATAAAACTCAAAATAGAGAACCTATTGTAACAAAATATTTCTTCTAATTTTTATTAAAAAATAATTGACAAGATAAAGAAAATATGATAATATAAATCTTGTCTGCGGGAATAGCTCAGTTGGTAGAGCGTCAGCCTTCCAAGCTGAATGTCGCGAGT
>UQQO01000028.1 GCA_900543175.1 uncultured Fusobacterium sp. | reverse complement strand
ATATTAGGTTTTTTCAATTATTATAACCATGATTTCAAAAGATTCTTTTCTCTATATCATATCTATTTTTTCTTTAAGATAAAATATTTTTGAATATTATATTATAACATTTTTTAACTCTATTCTCAAAAATATTATTTCAAAAAATTTAAAAGCAGGTAGCTAAAAAACTACCTGCTCTATTATTTAAATAATTTTATTATCTATCTTCTCCAGAAGTTCCATATTTAGAAAGAAGTTCTTGATTTTCTCTTCTTTCTTCTTCAATTTCTATTTTTTTAATAGATAATTTAATTCTTTGTTTTTCTCTATCTATTTCAGTAATTTGAGCTTTTACTTTTTGTCCTACTGTAAATTTATCTTTAAGATTTTTTATAAAGTCTTTAGATGCTAATTGAGCAGGAATAAATCCATCTATTCCTTTACTTAAATTAACAAATAATCCAAAGTCCATTATATTTTTAATTTCTTTTTCTACTGTATCTCCAACTTTATAGTTTTCTAGAGCTACTTCCCAAGGACTTTTTCTTAAAGCTTTTATACTTCCTTTAATTTTGTTATCTTCTGTATTAAGTTCGATTACTTTAAATTCTACTGTATCTCCAACTGCAAATTTCTTATTTTCTTCACCTTGCCAGTTATAGTCTGATTGGTGAATAAATACATCTACACCAGGTTCAACTTCAGCAAAAAGTCCAAAAGGTTTTACTTCTAAAACTTTTCCTGTTAATTGAGTTCCTACTGCAAATCTTGTTTCAGCTGAATCCCAAGGATTTTCACTTAATTGTTTAATTCCTAGTTTTAATTTTCTTTCAGCTGGTTGGAATTCAAGAACTTTAACTTTAACTGTATCTCCAACTTGAACAAATTCATTTAAGCTAACTCTTTTCTTATTCCATGTAAAGTCTGACATGTGTACTAATCCTTCTACACCATCAGCTATTTCAACAAATACTCCATAAGGAAGTATTTTAGTTACTTTTCCTTCAATTACAGAATCAACAGCATATTGTTCTGCCGCTACTTCCCAAGGATTTCTTGTTAGAGCTTTTATTGAAAGTTTTACATTTTTCTTTTCTGGTTCTAGAGATATAATTTCAGCTTTTACCATATCTCCTTTTTTGTATTGATCAGATAATTTATCTAGTTTTTTCCAAGATACTTCAGAAATATGTACAAATCCTCTTAGATGTTGAATTTTTAATGAAAGTCCAAATTCAAGAACATCTGTAATTTCAGCTTCTACAACATCTCCAACTTTTAATTCAGAGAACTCTTCACTTTCTTTTAATAGAGTTATATCTTTTTTAGAGAAAGTAATTTTCTTACCTTTTTTATCTTTATCAGGTTTGATATCTTTAATCATTACTTTGATTTCCTCTCCGATTACTTTATCTCCATCTTTCATTGAGATTTCTGATAAAGAGTTAGGAAGGAATCCTTGATGGAACATAGCTTCTACCATATATCCACCTTTTACTCTCTTAACGATTTTTCCTGTGATGATCTCTTTCTTTTCGAAAGCTTCTTCTAGTTTTTTCCAACTATCTTCCATATCTATTCTTCTTCTTGAACCAATTTTGAAATCTTCGTCTTCTCCAACTAAAAGAACTTCTACTTCATCTCCTTCATTGTAGTTTTCTAGCTCTTCAGTTCTTACTCTTACACTTGTAGGTAATCCTGGAACATCAAGGAAAGAGAAGTTTCTTTCTTTTGTAGCTAATATTCCTTTTACTCTTACTTTTTCTCCTTTAGCATTGTCTTCCTCTGGCATATACTCATTTAGCCAAGATTCAAATTCTGTGTAATCAACGTGTTCATTATTATTAGACATTAATTGATCCCCCTTATTTTATTTTCTATATTAATTACTATTTCTTCCGGTGTTGAGGCTCCAGCTGTAATTCCTATTTTTTCACAGCCATCGAACCAATTTTCTTCTAACTCTTTTTCACTTTCGATTAGATAAGTTTTTTCATTTATAGCTTTTGAGATATCATATAACTTTTTAGTATTAGAACTATTTTTTCCACCAATAACTAATAGTATATCTACCTCTTTAGCTAACTCTTCCACTGCTTCTTGGCGAACTTGAGTTGCTCCACACACCTTATCTGATATCTTAACATTTGAATAGTGATTTTCCAAGAAACTTTTTATTTTTTCTAATTTTTTTTTGTTTAAAGTTGTTTGTGTAAGAACACAATACTTTTTATTGCTATCTATTTCAGCTTTTTCAACTTCTTCTAACTCATTATAAACTCTTATATTCTCTCCAAAAGATATAATTCCTTTTACCTCAGGATGATTTTTATCTCCTATGAATATAATTTCATATCCTTGCTTTTCCATCTCTATTAAAGTTTCTCTAATATGAGTTACAAATTTACAAGTAGCATCATATACTTTGACTCTTTTTTCATTCAAAATGTTATAAATTTTTTTTAAAGTTCCATGTGCTCTTATAATCACTATATCATTTTCATTCAAATCATCTTTTTGATTTAAAATCTCTTCCTCTTCTACTATTAGAAATCCTTCATCTTTTAACTTATCTACTACATATCTATTGTGGACTAACATCCCTAAAATAAAAATTCTTCTATTTTTATTTTCCTCTTTTTTTAATACATTGTGACAAGTTTCAATAGCTCCAGAGACTCCAAAACAGAATCCCATATGTTTAGCTCTTATTATCTCCATAACTATTCCTCATTAAATTTTTTTACTTCTATTAGATCAACAAGTGCATCTAACATCTCATCTTCATCTGGTCCATCTGCTATAAGCTCAAGTTTTCTTCCACACTCTGCTGCTAACAACATCAATCCCATAATACTTTTTCCATTTATCTCTTCATCATCACACTTAACTGTAATGTCAGAATCATATCCAGTTACTAATTGCACAAATAAAGATGAAGGTCTTGCATGTAATCCAGCTTTATTCTTTATTTGAACTATTCTACTTTTCATAAATTTATCCCTTTCCTTTTAGTTTATATATTTTATTAAAATATCTTTTACTTCTTTTGAATCGTGACAAAGTAATATTTTTTCCTTTATCTCTTTTAGTTTTTCATAATTTAAACTTCTTATTAAAGATCTTGCAGTTAAAATTGACGTTCCTACCATACTTAAATCTTTTATTCCCATACTTAAAAAAGCAACTATAGCTTTTGCATCTCCTGCCATCTCTCCACAAACTGACACTTTTTTTCCATATAGATCAGCTGCTTTTTTTACAAAGGCGATAGAACGTAATACAGCAGGATTATAGCAATCATACATTGAAGATACAGTTTCAGAAAGTCTATCTGTGGCTAAAATATATTGAGTAAGATCATTTGTACCTATACTGAAGAAATCTACCTCTTGAGCAAAAACATCTGCCATCATAACTATTGATGGAACTTCTATCATTACTCCAATTTCAATATCCTCTTTATATAGTTTATTTTCTTCTTTCAACTCTTCTTTTGCTCTCTCTAACAGTTTATTTGCTTCTCTAAGTTCAGATATATTGGTAACCATTGGATACATAATCTTTACATTTCTATTATACGCAGCCCTTAAAATAGCTTTTAATTGTGTAATAAATATATCTTGATTTTGTAAACTAAATCTTATTCCTCTTAAACCTAAAAAAGAGTTTGTTTCATTTTTCATCTTAAAATATGGCAACTGTTTATCAGCACCAATATCTAAAGTTCTTATTATAATAGAAGAATCTTTATCAAATTTTTCTACTATACTACTATAAACTTTAAATTGATTTTCTTCATCTGGGAAAGATGTATTTTTCATATATAAAAGTTCTGTTCTCAATAGACCTATTCCATCAGGTTTTAAAGCTCTAACCTCTTCTGAGTCTAAGTCCCCACTAACATTTATATATAGAGATACTTTTTCTCCATCTAAAGTCTCAGTTGGTAAATTAGCATCTCTTTTTATCTCTTCCTTTTTTAATTCAAATTTTTCTAAAAGATTTTCATACTCTTTTTTAGTTTTTTCATCTGGTTCTATTATAACACAAGAATTGATCTCTGTAGTATCTAAAATTATATCTTTTCCCCAATTATAGCTAAAAATATTTTTTATTCCCATCAATGTTGGAATTTCTAAAGCTTTTGCAAGAATAGCTAAGTGTGATGTTTCTCCACCATACTCCATAACTATCCCCTTTATTTTTATTCCTAGATGATATATATTTAAAAGCTCAGTTGGAAAAATCTCCTCTGTTACTAAAATTTTACCATCTAATTTTTTCCAATCTTCAAATCTTTTATCTAAATTTCCTACTATTCTTTTTCCAACATCTTTTATATCCAATTCCTTTTGTCTATACTCAGGATTTTGAATATTTTTAAACATCTTTACATATTTAGTAGTTATAAGTTTTACTGCTTCTTCAGCTCTTAACTTATCTTTTTTTATACTTTTTTTTATGTCTGATACATATATTGGATCATCTAATATCATCATATGAGCTGTTATTATTTCCAAATCATGTTCATTCATTTTTCCAGCAAAACTAGTTCTCAAATCTTCTAAAGACTCCTTTGAAAGTTCCAAAGCTCTTTCAAATCTTTCAATCTCATTTTCAACATCTTTTTCATCTAATATTGCTGTTATTCCTTCATCTATATATTTCTTTTTATCTAAAAAGACTTCTCCAGTCACAATGCCTTCAAAAGCGAAACTTCCTTTTATTACTTCCATTTTTCTCACTCCTCTGCTTCACCTTTAATGGATTATATTAGATTATATCTTATTTTATTTTTTTTTTCAATTTTTTTACTAAATCAAAATAAATTTTTAAAAAAATCTATTGATTATCATGTTCACTTGTGCTACAATCATAAGATAAAATTAATACAATTAATATTTTAACACATTTATATTATATACCTTTATGTATCTTATGTTTTAGTTATGTAATCACTAAAATTTTCCTATAAAAAATTTTTATTATATACAGGGAGGCGTTTAATAAATGAACACAATGCTGGAAGTTTTTGGAGTCAACTATTTTTCAGAACTTGAATTAAAAAGTAGAGTTCCTAGTTCAATTTTCAAAAAATTTAAATCTGTTCAACTTGGGGAAGCTGAAATGTCTTTAGAAGTAGCTGATGTTATTGCCAATGCAGTAAAAAGTTGGGCTACTGAAAAAGGTGCTACACACTTTACTCACTGGTTTCAACCTCTTACTGAATTAACTGCAGAAAAACACGAATCTTTTATTGCTATCACATCAGATGGAACTATAATGTCTCAATTTTCTGGAAAAGAGCTTATAAAGGGAGAAGCTGATACTTCATCTTTCCCTAATGGGGGATTAAGATCAACTTTCGAAGCTCGTGGATATACAGCTTGGGATACAAGCTCACCTATGTTCTTAAAAGGAGAAGGAATTTCTAAAACTCTATATATTCCTACTGCTTTTGTTGGTTACAATGGTGAAGCATTAGATAAAAAAGTTCCTCTAATAAGATCTATAAAAGCTGTTGAATCTCAAGCATTAAGAATTCAAAAATTATTAGGAGATACTCAAACTAGACATATAGATGTTACTCTTGGTGCTGAACAAGAATATTTCCTTGTTGAAAAGGAGTTTTGGGATAAACGTTTAGACTTAGCATTAGCTGGAAGAACTCTTTTTGGTAACTTACCACCTAAAGGGCAAGAGATGAACGACCACTACTACGGAACAATTAAAGAGAGAGTAGAGTGTTTCATGGCTGAGCTTGATGCTGAACTTTGGAAAGTTGGAGTTATGGCTAAAACTAAACATAACGAAGTTGCTCCTAACCAATTTGAAATAGCACTGATGTTTACTACTGCTAACGTTGCTGTTGACCAAAACCACTTAACTATGGACATCATTAAAAAAGTTGCAAATAGACACCATCTTGCTGCACTTCTTCACGAAAAACCTTTCCAAGGTGTCAATGGTTCTGGAAAACATTGTAACTGGTCACTATCGACAGATACAGGAAAAAATCTATACAACCCAGATTCTCTAACTAAAGATAATCTTCAATTTTTACTATATCTAATGGCTGTTATAGAGGGAGTAGATAGATATGCTGATATTTTAAGAGCATGTACAGCTACACCAGGAAATGATCATAGACTTGGGGGACACGAAGCTCCACCAGCAGTTATCTCTATCTTCTTAGGAGAACAACTTCAAGAATTATTAGAAAATATTGGTAATACACAATTTAATGAAAGTTCTGAAGAGGTATTAGATATTGGAATGCACATTCCAAAAATTTCTAAAGACTTATCAGATAGAAACAGAACTTCACCTTTCGCATTTACAGGAAATAAATTTGAATTTAGAATGCCTGGATCAAGTGCTTCTGCTTCTACACCAGTATTTATGATCAACACTATAGTTGCTGATATCTTAAAAGAGTATGCTGATTACTTAGAAAAAACAGATCCTACAAAAAATATCAATAAATATATTGTTAAACTTATAAAAGATAGATATCCTAAACACAAAAGAATTATATTCAATGGAAATGGATATGAACAAGCTTGGATAGATAAAGCTAAAGAACTTGGACTTTCAAATCTAAAAAATACTATTGAAGGAATCCCTGTTTATATTAGAGAAGAAACTATTGCTCTTTTTGAAAGACATAAAGTTTTAACAAGAAATGAGTTATATTCAAGATTTAAAATCTACAGTGATAGATTTAATAAACAAACAAATATTGAAATATCTACTGCTATTAGAATGGCAAGAAATGAAATT
The DNA here is from genome assembly GCA_900543175.1 of uncultured Fusobacterium sp. Classification (GTDB taxonomy): domain Bacteria; phylum Fusobacteriota; class Fusobacteriia; order Fusobacteriales; family Fusobacteriaceae; genus Fusobacterium_A. The sequence goes on along the minus strand of UQQO01000028.1, from coordinate 13,312 downwards.
TATCCTTGTATTTCAAGATATATAACTAATATTTCTCAAATGATTAACAGTGTTAGAGAGGCTCTAGGAGAGGAACAATTTATCCAATATGATAAAGAACATTTAATTAAAGTAATAGGATTTAAAAACCAACTTAAAGACTCTATAACTGAATTAAATGAAGGGCTTAGAACTGCTATGGCTATTGCTGATGAATATGAAAGAGCTTGCTATTACCACAATGAACTTATACCTGTTTTAGCTCGTATGAGAACTGTTGTTGACTCTCTTGAACTTCTAATAGAAAAAACAGTATGGCCTATACCTACTTATTACGATTTATTATTTAGATTATAAAATAAGAAAACTGCTCCTAAAATTTAGGGGCAGTTTTTTATTAAATATTTAAACAAATTCTCTTCAATTTCATTTCTTAAAACTAATTCATACTCCACAACACTCTTACCATAACTATTTATTATCTCTTTAGGATTGATAACTTTTTCTACTTGTCCTAAATAATAAAAGTTTTCTCCCAATTTTTTCTTTATAAAAACTTCAAGAGTATAATAGTTTTCTGCTATTTTTCCCTCTGCTGTTAATTTTCCATTTTTCATCAAATATCTTTGAGCTTTTGAAAACCAAGTTACTCTTTTATTATCATAAAATGTATTGTCATAATCAGCAGAAATTCCAGTATCATCTAAAGTTATAAAAAGAATTACCTTTCTCTCTTTTTCAAAAACTGTATAACCACTCACTTGATATCCATTATTAAAATCTAAATTTAGATACCAAAAAGCCTCTTGTTTAGTATATCCTTTATACTTTAAAATACTTTCCTTTGTCTCTTGCTTATAATTTTTTTCTACATATGCAAGATTATATCTTATCAAATCATCTACTAAGCTTTTAAAATAACTGTTCTCTCTATAACTTTTTTCAAAGTCCTCACAACATATATAATAATCTTCATATTTTTCTATTAGAGGATAAAACTCCTTAGCAGTTGATAAACTTATAAAAATCTCTTTTGCTAGATGCTTTAATCCATTTTCTATGTTTTCTCTTTGCTCAATTAAATTGTATCTCTCTTTTAATTCCTTTTCAATTTCTTCTATCCCTATTTTTTTATTTTTAAGTATTAAAGAAAGAATTTCCATTTCGTGTACCCTTTTAGCAGGAGTTAAAAAGCTTGAAATATATCTAAGATAATTATTTTCAGTAGGGCTTATCTTTCCAAAATCAATTTTAGGTCTCATTATTCTTAATATCTCATCATATGTTTTTTTATATTTTAAAATTACACTTGGATCTATCATATTTCTTTGGAAAAAATCATATAGCATAGGTATTCTTCCAAGTTGCTTTTCTAACAGATTAAAATCTCTCTCAATATTTTTCTTAGTTGAGAAATTATTTTTATTAATATTTTCAAAAATTCTCTCTTTTACTATCTCTTCAAAAATTATTGAGCTCTGCCCTGGAATCATATCTGTTCCATTCATTATAAATCTTTTCATATACTCTTTATCATAACTATTATCTTGAGAAACTGCTACTGGAATTAGGAAGTTTTTCTCATAATTACCTATAAAATCTAAAATAACTACATACTCCTTTCCCTCATATTTTCTTAAACCTCTTCCTAATTGCTGAATATATACTATTGATGATTCAGTAGGACGAAGTAATATAACTTGATTTATACAAGGAATATCCACTCCCTCATTAAAAATATCCACAGTAATTATATACTCTATTTTTCCCTCTTCTAAATCTAAAATAGTTTTCTCCCTCTTGCTGTCACTATCCTCTCCAGTTAAAACTTCACATCTTATTCCTCTACTCTTCATCTTCTCTGTTAACTCAATAGCCTCCTCAACTCTTGAAACAAAAATTAAACCATGAAGTTTATCCCCACTATAACCATAAAACCTACTTTTTTCGATAATATGATTTACTCTCTCATCAGCAGTCAATTTTTTTATAGCTGTTTTCTCTGTAATTAGTTCCCCATCTACTTCTATATCTGAAATTCCAAAGTAGTGAAATGGACATAGTAACTCCTCTCTTAAAGCATCGTGTAATCTTATTTCATAAGCTATATTATGGTGAAAAAGTTCATATATATCAAAGTTATCCCCTCTCTCTGGAGTAGCAGTCATTCCCAACATAAATTTAGGAGTAAAATAATTTATTAAACTTTGATAACTCTTTGCTCCCCCATGATGAACTTCATCAATAATAATATAATCAAAATAATCTTTTGGAAACTTTTCAAGATGCTCTTTTTTACTCATAGTTTGGATCATAGCAAAAATATAATCCTCTTCTCCTATCCTTCCATCATATATGCCCATCTTTTTATCTTTTATAATAGTCTCAAATGTTTCTTTAGCCTTTGATAATATTGTTTTTCTATGAGCTATAAAAAGAACTCTTTCTGCCCTTACATTTTTTACATCAAAGCCACTTAAATAAGTTTTTCCTGTTCCAGTTGCACTTATTAACAACCCTCTCTTTGCATAACTTCTCAAAGATTCTAAATTTTTAAGAGCTTGTATCTGCATAACATTAGGTTTTACCTCTTTTTCAATTAAACTCTTTTCTTGTCTCTTTATCTTTTTATTAAAATTCTTATACATAAGATAATTTTCTTCATACTCTTTTAATTTTTCATCTGTTAACTTTGAAATACTATTAAAAATATTATAAAAGTTATCTAAAATATTTTTAGCTATCTTTCCATCTTTTAAAGAATTAATCTTTAAATTCCACTCAAAATTTACTGTAAGAGCTGTTTGAGTAAGATTACTACTTCCAATTATCATTGTCCAAATATCTTTTTTTCTAAAAAAGTAACCTTTAGCATGAAATTTTTCCTCTGATACCAATCTTATATCTATATTCTCAAACTCCATAAGCTTTTTCAATGCCTTAGGTTGAGTAAAAGTAAGATAATCTCCAGTTAAAATTTGTCCCTTAACTCCTCTTTCATTTAAACTTCTCAACTGCTCTAAAATCATAGTAACTCCACTTTCTGTAATAAAAGCAACTGAGATTATAAATTCATCACACTCTTCTAATTCTCTTCTTAAAGTACTTATTATTTTTTCATTTTTATTTGAAAGTAATTTATGTTGATAATTCAAATTCGACTCTATATTTTCATTTAATAAGCTTGTTCTAAAACTATTTAATAGATAATTTTCCATTTTTTCTCCTAACTCTAAATTTTTAGTAACTTTATTATATATAATTTTTGTATATTTTACCAATTTAATGATATAATAAAAAGAAAATTTTAGGAGCAATGATGAAAAAGCAAGATATTATTATCACATTTATATTTATTTTAGCAATTATTTTTTCTAAAGGAGATTTTGCCTTTTTCTTTCTATTTTTAATCTATCTTTCAACTTTTATATATAGATATTTTTCAAAGAGATCTAAAGATAGCCTATTCTTCAAAAATTTAAAAAATCTATGCAAATTAGGATACACAATACTTCTTGTTGCTTTTATTGGTTTTGAAGCTATTCTTTTAAAAGATATAGCTATAAATAAAGATAATTTCCCTAAGAGTTCTCATGTAATAGTATTAGGTGGTAAATTAGAGGATAATATCCCTTCTAAAACTTTAGAGCTTAGATTGATTAAAGCTTATGAATACTATGAAAAATTTTCAGATACAATTTTTATTCTATCTGGTGGAAAGGGAGATGATGAAAATCTGCCAGAAGCTCAAGGTATGGCAAATTATCTAATTGAAAAGGGGATTCCAGAAAAGAATCTGATTTTAGAAAGTAATGCTACTTCTACCTACGAAAATTTCAAGTTTTCTAAGGAGATTTTAGACAGTTTAGAGGTTAAAAATATTGGGGTTATCTCTAGCTCTTTCCATCTATATAGAGCTAAATTTATAGCTAAAAAACTTGGTATCCCTGTTGAGGCAATATATGCTAATTCACCTTTAATTTTATTTTTTAACTGTAGTTTAAGAGAGTTCTTTGCATATTTTAATGAGATGAGGAAATAAAATTGTACTCTACTTCTCTTTAAATATATCTACTATTACTTTCTCTGTTTCTATCATTCCTGGAGATGCTATTTTTCCCATATTCATCATTGTTTTCTCTGGAGTAATTCCATTTATTCCATGAACATTGAAGATATATGTATTATTCATAGCCATCTCTACTGCTCTATATGCTGCATCTACTGCAACAATCCCTTTCATAGTGCAACCTTGGTTTCCTCCATCACATATCATTCCTGTGATTCCTGAAGCCATATTATTTATTATATTTGTTATCTCTTCTAAAGTTGCTCCTCTTAAATACCCTAACCCACAAGCTACTCCTGTTCCTCCAGCTATTCCACATCCACAAAATGCTGATAACCTTCCTGAGTACTCTTTAATATATGTACAGATAAGATAACTTAACATAGTAGCTCTTATTAATTTTTCATCACTTAACCCTTTAACCTTAGTTTCAGCAAATAGAGGTAGTGTTGTAATAATTCCATGAGCCCCTGAACCAGTAATACTCATAGCTGGCTTATTAAGTCCTAAAACTCTTGCCTCAATAGCTCCATTACATAAAAGTTGAGCTGTATTTAAAGAGCTATCTGAATATATCTTATCTCCATTCATTTTTAAAAGTTGTTTTACAAAGGTAGTCCTTTCATTTTTTAGCCCCTCTTGAAATAGCTCCATATTCATCTTATGAGCTGACATTACAAAATCAATTTCAGAAATATCCACACTATTAATATAATCTAAAACCTCTTTTACACCAAATTTATGTAACTCTACTTCTTGAGAATCTTCCTTTTTACTTTCAATCTCTTTTTCAAAAATAGTCTCTCCATTTAAAACTATTTTTACTATATTTATATGTGTTCCCTCTATTCTTACAAGGCAACTTTCTCTCTCTGTTTTTACTTCAGATTCAATTATAATATCTGAAGTTATTTTACTCAACTCTACCTTTATCTTTCCATTGTCAATTAATTTTTGAGCTTTTACATTATCTTCAGCTGTTACATCTTCAAGAGATTCTAGCCCTTTCTCTGCTTTTCCTGCTACCACACCTAATGCAGCTGCGAAAGTATTTCCCACTTCATTAGAATTAGGAATCCCACAGGTAAAGGCATTCTTATATATCCCTGAATTTAACCTTACTTCTACACTTTTAATTTCTCCAGCAATATAACTCTTTGCCTTTGCCACTGAAAAGGCTATCGCTCCTGGCTCTGTTACTCCCAATGCTGGTTTCATATCCTCTTTTATTATCTTAGTTAAAATATTCATAATCTCCCTCCATTTTTATATTTTATCCATAGAACTTTTTAATTTACTCAACAACTTCTCCCCTTCAGTTGAAATTTTATTTCCTTTACGTCCTTTAAAAACATCTATTAATCCCAACTCTTCAAGTTTTTTTAGTATTCCCCTTATCTCTTGCTCAGTTAATACCATTCCCTCTTTTTTGCATATTTCCACAAGACTTTGCCTACCACTACTTTTTCCTCGATTACAACACTCATCTATCTTTTCTAAAATAAACAGACTCTCCTCATACCCTTCTCCAAAAATTTCCTCATAATAATTTTCTTTTTCCTCTCTCTTTTTTATCTCTATTTTATCTGCCGCACTTTCATAGTACTCTTTTATAGCAAAAGGCATCTCTTCAAACTCTATTATTTTATCCCCAGTAAAACTAAAAAACTCTATATAATTTTTTAATTCCCTTATATTTCCTTCCCAATTATATAGCTCAAGTGCTTTTTTAGCTTTAAAGGAAAATCTAAACTCTCCTCCACTATTTCTCATAAATTTTTCTATTAAAAGATATAGATCATCTTTTCTCTCTCTCAATGGTGGAACTATCAAAGGAAATGAACACATTCTATAATATAGATCTTTTCTAAATTTTCCCTCTTTTACTAATTTTCTCAACTCTTCATTTGTAGTTGTAATTATTCTTACATCAACATTGATAACCTTGTCTCCACCTATTCTCATTATTTCTTTTTCCTGTATTACACGTAGTAATTTTACCTGAAGAGCTGGACTCATTCCTTCTAATTCATCTAAAAAAAGTGTTCCTTTATGGGCAAATTCAAAGAAACCTATTTTTCCACCTTTTTTTGCCCCTGTAAAAGCTCCCTCTTCATATCCAAAAAGTTCACTTTCCAATAATGTTTCTGGAATAACTGCACAGTTTACTGCTATAAATGGAAACTCTCTTCTATTAGAATAATTGTGAATAGCATGAGCAAATAACTCTTTTCCTGTTCCACTCTCTCCTGTAATTAAAATATCTGAATCTATTTTAGCCATTTTTTTAGCTAAAGCCTTTAATTTTAACATAGGTCGACTCTCTCCAACTATATCATCAAAGGTATATTTTGCCTTATGCCCCTTATTTAGCAATTGCCTTCTTAACTCATTCTGTTTCTTCTCTTCCTCTTCAAACTTTTGAAATATAGCAAAAGCTCCCATATAGTATTCAGCTTTTATTATTGGAATAATCGAGATGTTAATATATTCATCTCCTATTTTTATAAGTTTAGTTTTTATCTCCTCTCTACTCTCTTTTGCCTCTTTAAAAGGTATATATGGCAACAGTTCCTCTGCATTATTCCCCAATAAAGTTCCACTTCTCTTATTTAAAATTTTCTCTGCTCTCTCATTACAAGAACATAGGAAGTTATCTTTATCAACACCTAATATAGCTATCTTTGTTGTTTTCATCAAAAGAGAAAATTGACTCTCTGCCTGTGTTGCCTTTTCCAATATCTTGCTTAAACTATAATCATTTGTTGCTACTGTATCTAGATACTCTCTAATCTTTTTATAGTATAATATATGTTCAAACTCCAATTTTAAAGCTATCTCTATAATTGTATTAGCATCTATTATTCTATGTCCTATATCTATTATCTCTCTTCCCTCTACTTCTTTAGGAAGAAGTTGAGTTTCTGCTGGAGTGATAATTGTATTTTCATCTGGAAATTTTTTCATTTTAGGATAGGCAGGAATAAATTCTATATTATTAACTCCCAAATGATACATCATAGATATTGCCTCTATACACATTTTAAAACTAACATTAAAAAATATTGCCTTTGTTCCCTTAGGAAAACTTTTTAAAAATCTTAATTTCTCCTTAGTTAAAGTCAGATCTGCTATTACAATGTTATCTTTTTTTAAGAAATCACTATCTAAAAACTCATAGGCACTACTTGAAATTAGATATAGATCTGCCCTATTCAATTTTTTTATACTTTTATCCTCTATACTATATATTTCTGTTTCTATCAACTCTTCAAAAATAAATTCTACTTGCTCTTTCATTGAGCTTCTTATCTCTTTAGCATTTGTTATTATTGCAACTTTTTTCTTCATAATATCCACCCTTAAATTTTTAATATTATGTTTACTGCTTTAATTATTTTAAGTATACCATATAGTTCCCCATAAAAAAATACACCCTCCACCTTAATTTTTTTAAGGCTTTAGGTGTATCGATTTCTTTAATCTATTTTATATTTTTTACTGCTTTTTCTATTTTTTCTATTGCCTCTTCTACCATATATCTAGGACAAGCAACATTCATTCTTGCAAAACCTTTTCCATTTTCTCCAAAAGTTCCTCCATCATTCATAGCAACCTTTGCTTCATTGATTAAGAACTCTTGAATCTTATCTTGTGGAATACCAATACCATTAAAGTCTAACCACATTAAATATGTTCCCTCTGGTTTTACAGTTTTTATCTCTGGAATTCTTTCATTTATAAAATCAACAACATATTGCATATTTCCATCTAAATGTGCAATTAACTCCTCTAACCAATCTTCACACTTATTATAAGCAGCTTCAAAAGCAACTAAACTAAATGGATTGTTTCTCTTTACATCCATTCTTCCTAAAATATCATCAAACTCTTTTCTCTCCTCTGCTCTTGGGAAAGTAGCAAAAGATGCTTGAAGTCCTGCTAAGTTAAATGATTTTGTTGGTGAAAATAAAGTTATAGTTATATCCTCTATCTCTTTACTTATAGACCCCATTGGAATATGTTTATGCCCTGGCATTATTAGATCTCTCCAAATTTCATCTGCTAAAATTCTTACATTATATTTTTTACATAGATTTCCCATCTTTTCAAGTTCATCTTTTTTCCAAACTCTTCCTACTGGGTTATGAGGGTTACATAAGATAAACAGTGTTACATCCTCTTGTGATAGTTTATTTTCTAAATCTTCAAAGTTTATAGTATAATATCCATTTTCATCTTTTACTAGATGATTTTCTATTAGTTGTCTTCCATTGTCCTTTACTGATGCTGCAAATGGTGGATATACAGGTGATTGAATAAGAATTTTATCTGTAGTTTTAGTCAACATATTTACAAGTATAGACATACTAGGAACAACACCTGGACTGTGTATTAATGTTTTAGGTGAAATCTCATATCCAAATCTTTTTGCCACCCAATTTGCTGCACTTTCATAGTATGAGTCTGGTCTATATACATATCCAAAAATCTCTTGTTTAACTTTTTCAGCCATAGCCTCTACAATTTCTGGAGCTGCTTTTATATCCATATCTGCTACCCACATTGGAGTAAGATCTTCTCTTCCAAATTTCATCTTCATCTCTGCCCACTTAGCAGCATGATTTTCACTTCTATCTATTTTTTCATTAAAATTGTATTTCATTCTATCCCTCCTAATTATATTTTTTATTTATTAATGTAGCAACTTCAATGCCATTATATTTTTTTGCTTTTGTATCAAATATATATATATCTTTCCTTTTTAACTCTCTATTTTTCAATTAATAGGTTGAATAGGATAACCTATTTCCCTATTAATTAAAATAAAAACTACACTCTCCACCTAATTTTAAGGTTTCAAGTGTAGTGTACAATCTGTTAAAATACTGGAATAAATCCACCTTTAAAAGTTTTTAAAATATAATCTCTAACTTTATCAGTTTGGAAAGCTTCAACTAAAGCTTTTATATCCTCTCTATTTTCATCTCCTGCTCTTACAGCAAATATATTGATATATGGAGAGTCTTTATCTTCAAGAACTATACTGTCTTCTGTTGGAAAGAATCCTGCATTTACTGCATATCCACCATTGATAACTGCTGCATCTACATCTGGTAAAATTCTTGGTAATTGTGCTGCTTCTAACTCTTTAAATTTAAAGTTTTTAGGATTTTTTACTATATCAAATGTTGTAGCACGTAAATCTGTTGGATCTTTTAGTTCTATTAATCCAGCTTTATGGAATAGTAATAAAGCTCTTCCACTATTAGTTGGGTCATTAGGTATAGCAATTACAGCTTTTTCTGGTAACTCCTCTAAACTCTTATATTTTTTTGAGTAAAGCCCTAGAGGACAGATATAAGTTGCCCCTGCTGAAACTAAATCAAGTCCTTTATCTTTGTTAAATTGCTCTAAATATGGAAGATGTTGAAATGAGTTTACATCTATATCACCATCTGCCAATGCAAGATTTGGAGTTACATAGTCATTCATCTCCACTATTTCTAACTCTATCCCCTTAGCTTTTAAATCATCTTTAATTAAGTTCATTATCTCAGCTCCAGGATATGATGTAGTCCCTATTTTTAATGTTTTTCCAAAGCATATTGTTGATAAAAGTATAAATAATAATAGTATTTTTTTCATAACTAACAACTCCTTTTTATGTATATCTCAAAATGTGTCTTTCTTAGAATGCTGGAACTACTCCACCTTTGTAGTTTGCTCCAATATAGTCACTTACTTTTTTACTTTGAAGTGCTTTTAAAAGTTTTTGAATATCTTCTTTGCTTTCGTCACCTGATTTTACAGCTATAATATTAGCATATGGAGATTCTGCACCTTCTAATAATAGTGAATCTTCAACTGGTGAGAATCCAGCTTCTAAAGCATAGTTTCCATTGATAACTGCTGCTTCTACATCTGGTAAAACTCTTGGTAATTGTGCTGCTTCAATAGGTTTAAATTTTAATTTTTTAGGATTTTCTACAATATCAAATTCTGTTACATATAGATTTGTAGGATCATTTAATTTAATAATTCCATTGTTGTGAAGTAAAATTAAAGCTCTTCCTCCATTTGATGGGTCACTTGGAATAGCAATAGTTGCTTTATTTGGTAGATCTTTAATATCTTTTATTTTTTGTGAAAATACTCCTAGTGGCTCTACATGAACTTTCCCTGCTGATACTAAATTTAATCCTCTTTCATTTGAGAACTTTTCAAGATATGGAAAGTGTTGGAAGAAGTTTGCATCTAGCTCTCCCTCTGCCAATGCTAAGTTAGGAGTTACATAATCAGTAAATTCAACTACTTTTAAATCTACTCCCTCACTTTTTAGATCTTCTTTTACTAAATTAAGGAGTTCTGCATGAGGTACTGGAGTTGCTCCAACTTTTAATTCTCCTGCTAATGCTGTTGCTCCAACTAAGATAAATGCTGCTGCTAATAAAGTTTTAAAAGATTTTTTCATAATTACCCTCTCCCTGTAAATTTTTTATATTTGTAAAACTTAATTATCTTTTCTTTTTAATTCTCTCTACTAAATAGTTTCCTAATGATTGTAATACTTGAACTAAAAGTATTATCACTATTACTGAATAGATCATTATATCTGTTTTAAATCTTTGATAACCAAATCTAATTGCTAAGTCTCCAAGTCCCCCTGCTCCTATTGTTCCTGCCATTGCTGAGAAACCTATAAGACTGATTACTGTAACTGTTATTCCATGAATAATATGTGGCATTGTTTCTGGAATCATAACCTTCCAAATTATTGTACTATTACTTGCTCCCATACTTGAACTTGCTTCTATTAGTCCCTTGTCAACTTCATTTAAAGCTCCCTCTATCATTCTAGCTACAAATGGTGCTGCTGATATTGAAAGAGGAACTATTGCTGCTGTACTTCCTATTGTTGTTCCTACTATTATTCTTGAAAGTGGGAATAAACATATCATTAATATAATGAAAGGAAATGATCTTAAAGTATTTATTACTATTTCCAAAACTTTGTTTAATTTTGGCCTCTCCATGATATTTCCCTCTTTTGTTACTACTAATAGAACTCCTATTGGAAACCCTATTAACAATGAAAAAATTGTTGAGAAAAATACCATGTATAAAGTTTCAAGTGTTGAATCTAATATCATACTAAATACCATTATAAATCACCTCTACTATTACTCCTGACTCATTAAACCACTCTATCGCCTCTTGTTGTTGTTTCATCTCTCCAGAAAGTTCTATGAAAAGATGTCCTACCTTCATAGTTGAAAGATGATCTATTGACCCTCCTAAAATACTAAAATCTATATTGAAATTTCTTACAGCTTGTGAAATTATAGGATCTTCTGCTATTGTTCCAAGGAATTTTAATTTAATAATCATCTTTCCTTTTGTTTTCATTATCTCTACTCCCTTTTCCTCTGTACTAGGTAAGTAAGAGATTAACTCTTTTGTAACTTCGCTTTGAGGAGCTGAGAATATATGATGTACCCCTCCAGTTTCAACAATTTTTCCATCTGCCATTACTGCAACTCTATTACAAATATCTCTAATAACCTCCATCTGATGAGTTATCATTACAACAGTAAGCCCAAATTTTTGTTGAATATTTTTTAATAACTCCAATATTGAATTTGTTGTTTTAGGATCTAGAGCTGAAGTTGCCTCATCTGATAACAGTATATCTGGATTGTTTGCTAATGCTCTTGCTATTGCAACTCTTTGCTTTTGTCCTCCACTTAGTTGACTAGGATAAGAATCAATCTTACTAGAAAGTTCTACTACTTCTAATAACTCTTTTACTCTATCTTTTATTTTTGATTTTTCCCAACCTGCTATCTCTAAAGCAAAAGCTACATTCTCTCCAACTGTTCTTGATGATAAAAGGTTAAAGTGTTGGAAGATCATTCCTATCTTTTTTCTCTTCTCTAAAAGTTGATCTTTTGATAGTGATGTCATATCTACACCATCAATTATTATTTTTCCACTTGTTGGCTCTTCCAATCTATTCAATAATCTTATTAGTGATGATTTTCCAGCACCACTCAAACCGATTATTCCAAATATATCCCCTTTTTTTATCTCTAGACTTACATCTTTTACTGCATGAAACCCATTAGGATATATCTTATTAACTTTTTCTATCTTAATCATTTTCTATCCCCCTAAAAAAATTATAAAAAAAACTCTCTATCACCATCAAGTAATAGAGAGAATATACACTAAATCCTTAGTCTATCCATCTGTCTGGAATTAGCACCACACCCTAAATAGGCAGGTTGCTGAAACATCATAGGGCCAGTCCCTCAGTCTCTCTTGATGGTTAATTTATTTGTTAGGTGTATATTATAACTTTTTTTCTCATCTGTCAACAATTTTTTAAAAAAATATGGACCGAAAAAAATATTTCATATAAAATGTTATATATATTTTTAAATTCGGAGGTAGATATGAGTTATAGAAACTTCAATATAGATAAAAAAGATATTGTTGCAATCACTGGAGCTGGCGGAAAAACATCTCTTATATTTTTTCTTGCTAAAAAATTAGCTCAATTTGGAAAAGTTTTAATTACAACAACTACTAAAATGTATAAACCCTCTTCTGAAAATTATGAAACTTTAAAAATAGGAGATAAAAATTATTTAGGAAAGGAAAAAAATATTTCTATCATTGCTAAATCAGAAATAAATGGAAAGATAACCTCTCTCACTTATGGGGAGATTGAAAAATTAAAAGATAATTTTGATTATATTCTTATTGAAGCTGATGGAGCTAAAGAAAAGTCACTTAAATTTTGGAATGATACTGAACCTTGTATCCCTAACTTTGTTACTAAGGTTATAGGGGTAATTAATTGCGAAATTTTTAATCAAGATTTTAATGAAAACAATATACATAGATTTAATCTTGTACCAGAAAATTTATTAGATTTTATTAATAAAAAAATTGATGCTGATTTTCTAAGTAGGTATATTTTATCAGCTGATTATTTTAAAGATACTCCCTCTTATGCTGAAAAATTTATTTTTTTTAATGGAATAGATGGAGAAAAACAGTTAGACAAATTAAATAATTCTCTTAAAACAATTAATAAAATTTTAAAAGAGAAAGATTTTTCTAATATTATTTTAGGAAGTATAAAAAATATTGAGTTCTACCCCTATCAAAAAGTTGATGCTGTGATTATGGCATCAGGTTTTTCAAAAAGAATGGGATTTAATAAATTAAAATTAGAGTATAATAGTATTTCTC
>UQQO01000027.1 GCA_900543175.1 uncultured Fusobacterium sp. | reverse complement strand
TTATATGATTATATAAAAAATATGTCAAATAAAAGGAGAAATTAAAACTATTTTACTTTTGCTACCCAAGCACTTATTCTCTCATCTGTAAGATTACTTTGATTATTTTCATCAATAACTAATCCGATAAATTCCTCATCTTCAACAGCTCTTGAAGAAGAGAAAGAGTATCCATCAGTAGAAGTTTTTCCAACTAATATGATTCCTTTATCTTTTATTTCATCATAAATAATTCCTATACCATCAACAAAAGTATCTCCAAATCCCTCTTGATCTCCAACTCCGATAAGTCCTATTTTTTTACCAGCAATGTCAAGAGTTTTTAATTTATCAAGAGCGTCTACCCATTCATCTTGAAGATCTCCCATTCCCCAAGTAGAAGTTGCTAAAATAGCAAAATCATAATCACAGATCTTTTCAATGTCAGAAGCTGAAAAAACATCAGCATTTAAAAGTTTTCCAACTCTTTCAGCTATATCTTGAGTAACTCCAGTAGTACTTCCATAAAAAATTGCAGTTTTCATAATATTAACACTCCTTTGGTAATTTATTTTAAGCTGATTTAATTATAAAACATTTTAATTTGAAAATCAATATATTTTTGAATAAAATATTTTTTAAAAGAATTTCAAACTATAATTTATCTAATCAAACTCAATTATCTAGCACATCGCTAGGTTTTGACAAAGTATCTTTGCATTAGTGATTATTAGTCAAGTTAAGTTATCTCTATTTCTTTTAAATATCAGCTAAATTTCATGTCATAGAATAAAGAGAGAGTAATACTCATCTGACTATGGGTATAGCAGAAGTTCCATTCTTCCACTTCTGCATCTCAAAAATAGTAGTCGCTAAAGCTCTTCTATTTTTGGAACTCGACTTCGTCTCAAACACGTCGGAATTTTTAGCGTCAGATTTCGTAACTCTCTTTTTATTAATGTTTACAGGACTCCGATAAATCTTCGCCTGTATCTCAAAAGTAATAGTCGCTTACACTCCTTTACTTTTGGAAATTACATTTAGCTGATATTAGGAGTATTAAAAATAAATTATCCCTAACATCAAGTTGATGTAATTCGGAAGTGAATATTAGAAGCCCTCAGCGAAATGCAGTTAAGAAAATGCAACGTGTTTGAGCGAGCTTGCGAGTGAGTTTTGCATTTTCAACGGAATGAGCCATAGGGATTCTTTATTCACTGACATGAAGACAACTTGATGTTAAAAAATATAAGTTTTGTAAACGTAGATTTAAGGATCACAGAAACTCCGCTTCTGTGTCTCAAAAGTAGTAGTCGTTTGCACTCCTCTACTTTTGAAAATTATAGTTTAGTAATAAAAAAGGGCTTGCTTTAAAGCAAACCCAAATTATTAAACAAAACTTTTTGTAACCCACTTTTTACTTTTCCATCTCAAATACATTGCTATACCTCTACACCACTCATCAGCAGCATTGGCAATCCATATTCCAACAAGTCCCCATCCAAGCTTGATTCCTAAAATATATGAGAAAGGAACAGCTACAATAAATATAAAGATTATTCCCATAAACATTGGGAATTGAATATCTCCAGCAGCATGAAGTGAGTTTATAATTACTATATTGAAAACTCTTCCAACCTCTAAGATAACCATTATTGGAAAAACTTTTAATGAAATCTCTAAAATAGCTACATCAGTTGTAAATAAGCTCATAACTTGATTTCTAAAAATAGCTATAATTGTTGTAACTAAAAATGCAAGTATAATTGAAAGTTTTAAACTTTTAAAACATTTTGTATATGCCTCTTCAGGTTCATGAGCTCCAACTAATTGCCCAACTTGAATAGCTGTAGCTTGTCCTAAAGATATAGAGAAAGTCATTACAAATGTGGCAACTAACATAAGATAAGTTCTTGAGGCAATAAAGTTAGTACCAAGAGCATTAACCATAGCTAATATCATAAGTTGCCCAACATTCCAAGCTAAGTTTTCTCCAGCAGTTGGAATTCCAATAGCTAAAAGATTTTTTATAACGTGGAATGGGAAAGGTTGAAGATATTGTTTTTTAAATCTAAACTTACAATATCTCATCATTATCATAACTCCTACAACACAACCTATACCTCTAGATACAACAGTTGATATTCCAACTCCAGTAGTCCCCAAAATTGGCATACCAAACCAACCAAAGATAAACATACCATTTCCTAAAATATTAATAAGGTTTACACCAATATTGACAAATAGCATTGGTTTAGGATTACCATGGCTTTTCATTATAGCCCCACAAGTAAGAGTAACAGCTTGGAATACACATAATCCTCCAACTAATTTAAAATAAGTTTTTCCCATATCCATAAGTTCAAAAGGAAGTTTAATTTTAATTAGAATTTGTTTCCAAAAAACTAGATAGATAAGTCCCATTAAAATTCCAAGGCAGACATTTAAAAAGATAGAAACAGAGATAACCTCTCTAATCTTTTTGCTGTTTCTAGCACCGATATACTGAGCAATTAGAATACTTGTTCCCAACGAGATAAAACCGAATATAACATTCTGGATATTAAGAACTTGGCTAATACCTCCAACAGCTCCAACAGCTTTATCACTGTATTTTCCAAGCATAATAGTATCAATATTTCCAACTATATTAACTAATAAAAGTTCTAAAAATATTGGAATAGTAAGTGAAAGTAAAGATTTTATTTTGATCTTTTCCAAAATATTTCCCCCCATTAAAATTTATTTCAACAAGTATTTTATAGTATTTTTCCAAAATAATCTATAAAAATTTAGAAAAGAAAAGAGAAATATTTGGACAAACTTATTTTAAATCTATGTAGCCTATGGTATAATAAACATTGATAAAAAATAAAGAAAGGATAGGGAAAAATGGAAGTTATAAGTAAAGATAAACCAAAAGGATTAGCTTATTCAAAATATAAGAAAATGAAAAAAGCAAAAAGATTAGAAGAGGAAAAGAAATTTAGAAGATTAACAGAGAATAAAAGAAAAAATGCTGAAAATAGAAAAGAGAGAGCTATTGAAAAAGAAGCAGAAGGTAGAGTTTCAGAAGTGACAATTTTAGGATACAATAAAGGTATGCTTGTTGTTATGATAGATGGAAAAGAGGAGAAAAGAGCATTATTATTTGATAAAAAACTTATTAATAAAAGTAATATAAATAGTGAAATTAGAAATTGTGAAGTTAAACTTTATGGTGAAAATTGGAAGATATCAAAACTTAAAAATTTTGATGAAATAAAAGCTCAACTTATTTGGGAGATCTCTGAGGAGATATAAGATGATATTAAATAGAGATTTTTACATTAAAGATGGAGTTACACTGGCTAAGGATCTTTTAGGAAAAATTTTAGTTAAAGAGATAGATGGAGTATTATATAAAGGAAGAATTGTTGAAACAGAAGCGTATATGGGAGTTATAGATAAAGCTTGTCACTCATATAACAATAGAAGAACCAAGAAAACAGAAGCAATGTATAGAGAGGGTGGATATTCATATATTTACTTAATCTATGGAATGTATTATTGTTTCAATGTAACAGCCTCTATTAAAGATAATCCAGAAGCAGTACTTATAAGGGCATTAGAGCCTTTAGAGAATAAAGATCTTATGTTAAAAATAAGAAAAGTTAAGAGAGAAATAGATATTGCTAATGGACCAGGGAAATTGACAAAAGCATTAGGAATAACCTCTGATGATAATAATATAGATTTAACATTGGGAAAAAATATCTGGATAGAAGATGATGGGTATTTTCCTAATAAAATTACAGAAACAACAAGAGTAGGAATTGATTATGCAGAGGAGTTCACAGAGAAACTTTGGCGATTTTATATAAGTGAAAATAACAATGTCTCTAAAAAATAAAAAAATAAGAGTGTTATCTATTTCATGAATTAAAAAAACTTTTTGTTGAAATGTTAAATTTATGTTGACAAAATGTTAAATTGAGGGTAATTATTATAGTAGATAAAAAATTAAGGGGGAAGTCTGATGGATAATATTATCATGACCGTAGGAACAAGTTTAGTAGAAAATTATATTGCTAACAATCCTAAAAAAGAAAATATCACAAAAGAGGATATCTTAAGATATTATGAAGAGGAAAAAATAGAGGATTTTAGAGATAGAAGATATGGAGCTGAAGTAATTGCTCTTGAAAATCTTTTAGAAAAAGGAATTTTCTCTGGTGACAGAATATTTCTTGTAATACACAACACTGTAAATGGAAAATTAGCAGGAGATGTACTTGAAGATTTTATTCTTGAAAAGAAAATAGCTAAGAGAGTTGAAAAAAGAATAATTTTTGGACTAGACAAAAGAAATCACGAAGTATTTAGAAATGAAGGATTAACTAATCTAACTGAAGAGATTAGAAATATAGTTAATAAAATTGGAAATAAATACAATGTAGCTGTTTGTACAGTTGGTGGATACAAAGCTGAAATATTTATGGTAGGATTAATGGCTCAACTACTTCATATTAAATCATATTTTATGTTTGATGAGTTTACAGAAGTAACAGAGATCTCTCCTCTTCCAATAAAAGCAGATCAAAATATCTATCTTGAAAATAAAGAGTTCTTTAGATTAATAGATAGAGTTGGAAAGGTAAAACTTTCTGAAGTTAAAAAAGAACTTGATTCAAAAATAGATTTAAATAATTTTATTGAATTTATAGAAGAAAATGGAGAAACTTATGTAAGATTCTCTTCAATGGGAGAATATTATGTAAGAAGAATGAGAGAAACTAGCTATCTACCACCAGCAAGTATGGTTAGCCATGCTCCAGCAGGAAAAATCATGGAAGGAAGTGTACATGTAGAGGAATTAGAAGGAATCGTAAATTCTCTATCAACATGTTCATATGTAGAAAAATTAAAAGTTGTATACTATAATCCAGATAGAAAAGTTGCTTTCTCAAAATTTGCTCTAGCTCAAAACTACCATGAGCAAATGATAATTACATTAGAGTACAAATGTAAAAAAGGTGTAGCAAGGGTAGATGTTTACACAGTAGGTGGAACTGAAAAAGAGATGGATTCATTAGTAGCTTACTTTAATGAAAACTTCTTAGATTAATTTTATAGCTTTAAATAAGGGGAGTACTGTTTTTACAGTATTCCCTTTTTTGATGGCAAATAAAATTGTTTGAATAAACTTTACAGAAAGTAAAATTTCAGTTAAAATATTAGTGAAGAAAAAATTATAAATAACATAAATAGTTACATATATACTTAAAAAGAGGGTGGAAAAAATGATAGTAGGTCTTACTGGTGGAATTGCTAGTGGAAAATCAACTGTAAGCAATTATTTTAGAGAGTTTGGAGCAGAGGTATTAGATGCTGATGTAGTAGCAAAAGAGTTAAGTGAAAAAGAGGAAAATGTAGCTAAAATAATTGAGATATTTGGAAATGAGATTTTAGATGAAAATGGAAATATCTCAAGAAAAAAAATGAGAGAGAGAGCATTTTTAGAAAAGGATAAATTAAAACAATTAAATGAACTTCTTCATCCACAAGTAATAGAGGTATTTAAAAAGAAAAAAGAAAATACCAAGGAAGATGAGATTGTAATATTTGATATTCCTCTATTATTTGAGGCTGGAATGGAAAGTCTATGTGATACAGTAATAGTAGTTTACATAAGCAAAAGAGTGCAGTTAGAAAGAATGATGAAAAGAGATAGACATGGAATAGATCTAGCTGAGAGAATAATTGAATCTCAGATGAGTATGAGTGATAAAATAGATAAAGCAGATATTATTATAAATAATAATTGCACTTTGGAAGATTTAAAAAATAATGTAAATGTGGTATACTATAATCTGCAAAAAAAATAAATGAGAGGTAAATGATGAAAATAGTAGCTCCAGCAGGAAATATGGAGAGATTTTATGCTGCTGTAAAAGCAGGGGCCCAAGAAATATATATGGGATTAAAAGGGTTTGGTGCTAGAAGAAATGCAGAAAATTTCACTTTAGAAGAATATAAAGAAGCTTTAGATTATGCTCATAAAAGGGGAGTAAGAATATTTCTTACTTTGAATACTATTATGATGGAAAAAGAGATGGAGTTTCTCTATGAAAATGTAAAGGTATTGTATGAACATGGGCTTGATGCAATTATTATTCAAGATTTAGGGTATTTTAGATATTTGAAAGAGAATTTTCCAGAGATTGAGTTTCATGGTAGTACTCAAATGACAGTGGGAAATCATGTGGAAGCTGAATACCTTAGAAAACTAGGATTTAAAAGAGTTGTACTTCCTAGAGAGATGACTTTTGAAGAGATAAAAAAGATAAGAGAGAACACAAGTATAGAGCTTGAAATCTTTGTATCTGGTGCATTGTGTATCTGCTATTCTGGAAACTGCTATATGAGTAGTTTTATAGGAAGTAGAAGTGGAAATAGAGGGATGTGTGCTCAACCATGCAGAAAAGAGTATACAGATAGTACAGGAAAGAAAGGGTATCTATTAAGTCCAAAAGATCAACTTTATGGATATGATGAGATACAAAAATTAAAATCTATTGGAATAGAAAGCATAAAAGTAGAGGGAAGAATGAAAGATCCTAACTATGTTTTTGAAACAGTAGGATATTATAAAAATCTTATAGATGGAAAAAAGGTTCAAGAAAATGTATCTGAAATATTTAATAGAGGGTATAGCAAAGGATATTTTAATGGTGCAGATAATAGAATTATAAATAAAAATTACTCATATAATCTTGGAAAAGAGATAGGAATAGTTTTTGGTAAAGAGTTAAAATTAAAAGATAGAGTTGTTCTTGGCGATGGAATTATATATCTATCTAAAGACTTTGAAAAGCTTGGTGGAGGGTATCTTAATAAAATTGAGATAAAGAACTCAAGAGATAAGAGAAAATCTGCTGAAGTGGGAGAAACTATAATTTTAAAAGATGTGCCAAGAGGAAGCAAATATGTATTCAAAAGTTTTGCTAAAGAGATCAATGATAATATAGAGTTAAAATTAAAGAAACAAGATCAAAAATTTGGAATAAAAGCTAAATTCTTTGCTGAACTTGGAAAAAATCCATATATAGTTTTAGAAGCTTTAAATAACAATGGTAAAAAAATTATTGTTGAAAAAGTAGGAGATACTATTATAGAAAAAGCTAGTAAGAAAGCTGTTACATCTCAAGATATTAAAGATAAACTTATGGAAACAGGAGATAGTACATTTGTTTTAAATGAAGTAGAAACATATATTTCAGAGGGGATTTTTCTTCCTGTATCTGTAATTAAATCTTTAAGAAGAGATGCCCTTGTTGAATTGGAAGAAAAGCTAGTTGAAAGTTATAGAAGAAAAGCAGGTGTAAGATATCAACTTCCTAAATTGTCAGAGGAGAAAAGGGATGTAGTTATATCTGCAATAGTTTCAACTGCCTCTCAAAGAAAAGTTGTAGAGGAGTTTGGAATAGAAAAAATCTATAATAGAGGATTTGATATAGCTAGAGAGGGAGCTTTAAATGAGCAAGATTTAAATAGTAATTTAGCCTCAAATTTATATCAAGTTTTAGAAAATAAAAGTGATAAAATAACAGTTAACTGGAACTTGAATATCTCTAATAGATATACAGTAGAGGAGCTTGGGAAAATAAAAGGTGTTGAAACTGTTATTCTATCTCCAGAGTTAAGTTTTGAGAGAATAAAAGAGATAGGAGGGACATCTCTTAAAAAAGCTATCTTAGGATACTCAAGATTAAAGGGAATGTATATTGAAATTGATATCCTTGGAAAAAATAGAGAAAAGATAACTAATGTTGAGGGAGATAGTTTTACAGTGGTACAAAATAGAATTGGAAACAGTGAGATTTTCTTTGAAAAACCTCTTAATATCTTAAACGATATGAAAAAACTGTCAGATCTATTTATAGATGAGGTTGTACTTGAATTTACTATTGAGACTCCTGATGAAGTTAGAGAGATATTACAAGGAATGAGAGACAGAAATGGAGTATACCGTGCTTACAACTATGAAAGGGGGGTATATTAAAATTGGACAAAAATAAAAAGATTATAAGAGATCTAGGAACTTGGTTTGGATTGGGAGATCTTCCAAAGGCACCAGGAACTTTTGGGACTTTAGGAGGAATACCAGTTTTCATATTGCTATCATATATTAGAAGATTTTTCCCTAATAATATGGTATATAATTCATTTTATTTTATGTTTTTAATCACATTTTTTGCTGTTGCAGTATATGTTTGTGATATTTGTGAGAGAGATATATTTAAGAAAAAAGATCCTCAAAATGTTGTAATAGATGAGGTTCTAGGATATTTAACTACACTATTTTTAATAAATCCTGTTGGAGCATCTAAAAATATGATAGCTATGGCACTTGCCTTTGTAATATTTAGATTTTTTGATATTACAAAGCTTGGACCAATAGATAAATCACAAAATTTTCCACATGGAGTGGGGGTAGTTTTAGATGATTTCTTAGCAGGGATAATAGGAAATTTTTTATTAGTATGTATTTGGACTATATTTTTTTAGGGGGCATTTCAAATGAAAGCAGCTTTAATTCTTGTAGGAACAGAACTTCTTAATGGAGGAATGTTAGACACAAATAGTTTATACATTGCAGAAGAGTTAAATAAATATGGGATAGAGATTGAATTTAAAATAACTGTAAGAGATTTTATGGATGAAATCTTAAAAGCCATAGATTATGCTAAAAAAAATGTTGATCTAGTAATAATGTCTGGAGGATTAGGACCAACAATAGATGATATAACAAAGGAAGCTATAGGAAAATACCTGAATAAACCACTTATAGTAGAAGATGATGAGTTAGCAGAATTAAAAGAAAAATTTAAAAAAGCTAATATCAATTTTATAAAAATAAATGTAAAAGAGGTGGAAAAACCTCAAGGAGCAGTTAGTTTTAAAAACGATGTAGGAATGGCTCCAGCTATCTATATAGATGGAATAGCAGCATTTCCTGGAGTACCAAGAGAGCTATATAATATGTTTCCTAAATTTATCTCTTGGTATAGTAAAGAAAAAAAACTTTTAAAAGATGGAATATATATAAAAGATATTCTAACTTTTGGAATGGCAGAATCCCTATTAGACGAGTCTATACGTGAGTTTTTTACAGAAGATGGAATATACTATGAGTTTCTTGTAAAAAATTATGGTATCTTAATAAGGCTACAAAGCACAGAGAGTAATAAAAATAAAGTAGAAAAAATAGTAGAAAAGATATATAATAAAATAGGCATGTACATTTTCGGAGAAGATGAAGACAGATTAGAGAAAAAAGTAGTTCAAATGGTAACAGATCTTGGAATGAATATTTCAACTGCTGAATCTTGTACAGGAGGAATGATTGCTAGTCGTCTAGTAGATGTTCCTGGAGTATCATCTGTTTTAAAAGAGGGAGTAGTTACTTATAGTAATGAAGCTAAGATAAAGAGATTAGGTGTAAAAAAAGAAACATTAGAAAAATATGGTGCAGTAAGTGAGGAAACTGTAAGAGAGATGGTACTAGGATTAGATTCGGATATAGCTATTGCTACAACAGGAATAGCTGGGCCAGATGGTGGAACTCAAGAGAAACCAGTAGGACTTGTGTACATAGGTATAAGAGTAAAAGATAAAGTTTATGTAGAGAGAAAAATATTTAATGGATCAAGGAATAAAGTTAGAGAAAGGGCAATGTTGCAAAGTCTTTTTAGCCTAATAAAAATATTAAAAAAAGGAGAGAGTAATGAGTAGTATAGGAGAAAGAATAAAAAAAAGTAGAAATGATAAGGGACTATCTTTGAGAGAATTGGCTTCAAGAGTGGATCTTTCTGCCAGTTTTTTATCTCAAATAGAACAAGGAAAGGCTTCTCCTTCTATTGAAAATTTAAAGAAAATTGCAACATCACTAGATGTAAAAGTTAGCTACCTTATAGAAGATGAAGAGGAAACTAAAAACATGGAGGTAGTTAAAAGAAATGAGAGAAAATATATAGAAAGTGTTGATTCAAATACAAAGATGGCACTATTAACTACTTCAAATATTGATAAAACAATGGAGCCAATCCTATATGAAATTGGACCAAATGGTGAAAGTGGCAGAAGTTTTTATACACATAATGGAGAGGAGTTTATTTTTATACTTGAAGGTAGCCTAGATGTGTATATTGATGAAGTTGTACATAGCCTAAATGAGGGAGATAGCCTATATTTTAAATCAAGTCAAAAGCATAGATTTAAAAATAGCACTGATAAATTGACAAGAGCAATATGGGTTGTAAATCCTCCAACATTTTAATAAAAAAATAAAATAAGAGATTATTTGGAGGTAAAAAATATATGAAAATAGAGGTAAAAGTACTTAACTCTATAAGATTAACAAAGTTATTAATTGCAGCAAGTAGATGGCTTTCAAAATATGCAGACGTTTTAAATGACTTGAATGTATATCCTGTTCCAGATGGAGATACAGGAACAAATATGTCTATGACTCTTCAATCAGTTGAAAATGAGTTAATTAAGATGAATCACGAGCCTACAATGAATGAACTTGTAGAGATAGTATCAGAGGCTATTTTACTTGGAGCAAGAGGAAACTCTGGAACTATTCTTTCTCAAATAATTCAAGGATTTTTAAATGGAGTAAGAGATAAAGAGGAGATCACAGTTGATGATACTATAAAAGCTTTTGTTATGGCAAAAGAAAAGGCATATCAAGCTGTGTCAGAGCCAGTAGAAGGGACAATGCTTACAGTTATCAGAAGAGTAGCTGAAGAGGCTGTAGCATATCAAGGAGATAGAGATGATTTTATTATGTTCCTTGTACATCTAAAAAATGTAGCTTATGAAGCTGTAGAAAATACTCCAAATCAACTACCAAAGCTTAAAGAAGCTGGAGTAGTTGATGCTGGTGGAAAAGGAATATTCTATGTTCTAGAGGGATTTGAAAAATCTGTTACAGATCCAGAGATGCTAAAGGATTTGGAAAGAATAGTAAGATCTAGAGCAAACAGAAAAGAGAGATTAGAAGTAACTCATGAGATGGAAGATATTAAATTCAAATATTGTACAGAATTTATAATTGAATCTGGTTCTTTTGATCTAAATGAGTATAAAGCTAAAATTATGCCATTAGGAGATTCAATGGTGTGTGCTCAAACTTCTAAAAAGACAAAGACACATATACATACAAATCATCCAGGACAAGTTCTTGAAATAGCTGGAACTTTAGGAAATCTAAATAATATAAAAATAGAAAATATGGAGATTCAACATAAAAATCTTCTTTTAACAGAGGAGGAAAACTATAAATTAGAATCAACAGAAAAGATTTTCTTAAGAAATGAGAATGCTTCACCAGTAGCTTATTTTGCAATAGTTGATAATAAAGAGTTAGGAACACTGTTCTTAGATACTGGAGCAACTGGGGTATTAATTGGGGGACAAACTCAAAACCCAAGTGTTGCAGATATAGAAGAGGGTATTAAGAGAATAGAAGCTGAAAAAGTAATTATTTTACCTAATAACAAAAATATTATTTCAGCAGCTAAAATAGCAGCAGAAAGAGCAAATAAAGAGGTTATAGTATTAGAAACTAAGAGTATGCTAGAGGGGCATTTTATAGTAAAAAATAGATTTGAAAATATCGAATCTATACTTAAACAAGCTGCTCAAAATCAATCTATTGAGATTACAAGAGCTGTTAGAAATACAAAAGTAGATGATATTCAAATTGAAGTAGGAGACTACATAGCTTTAGTTAATGGAAAGATAGGACATAAGGCTAAAGATATGGGAGAGTTAATTTCTGATATCTATAAAAAATATTTAAATGATGATACACTACATGTATTTAGTGTATTTGGTTCAGATTCTAATGATGCAACAAACAAAGTGGTTAGAGATGTAAATGGAATAAGATATAATGAATTTTTAGCTGGACAAGAAAATTATCCATATTATATCTATATTGAGCAAAGAGATCCTGAATTACCAGAGATTGCTATTGTAACAGATTCAACTTCTGATTTAACAAAAGAGTTTATTGGCGATTTAGGAATCAATATAATTCCATTGAAAATTAAGTTAAATGATAACTATTATAGAGATGGTGTAGATATAAGTAAGAGAGAGTTTTGGAAGAGATTATTAACAGAGGGAGTAATACCAAAAACTTCTCAACCTTCACCTGCTGAGTTTAAAGAGATGTATGAGAAACTATTTAATAAGGGATATAAAAAAATTATCTCTATCCATATCTCTAGTAGATTAAGCGGAACTCAACAAGCTGCAAGAGTAGCTAAAGGAATGCTTTCAAGAGGGGAAGATATAGCTATAGTGGACTCTAAAGCTGTAACTTTTGCATTGGGACATCAAGTATTAGAAGCTGCTAAAATGGTAAAATCTGGTGTAAACTATGATGGCATTTTAGAGAGATTATATGAGATGCAAGAGAAAATGAAGGTATATTTTGTTGTAAATGACTTGACTTTTTTAGAAAAAGGTGGAAGAATAGGAAGAGCTTCATCAATAATTGGTGGATTATTGAAGGTAAAACCTGTATTAAAACTTGAAAATGGAGAGGTTACTGTGGAAACTAAAGCCTTTGGAGAGAGGGGCGCATTTTCATATATGGAAAAGCTTATCAAAGGTGAAAGTAAAAAAAATAGCGTGATTTTATATACTGCATGGGGAGGAACTAATAAGGAACTTACAAATGCAGATGCTATAAAAAATACAGGTGAAAGTTCTAAGAAAGTAGAATATAGAGGAAGATTTGAAATCGGAGCAACAATAGGGGCACATACAGGACCAGTATTTGGTTTTGGAATGATTTCAAAAATATTTTAAAAAAATAAAAAAATTTAAAGGGATAATAAAATTTATTTAGTATAAGTTAAAAGTTCCATAAAGGAGCTAACTTTTTAAAGTGTCTATTATATTTTTGTAGAAGTATAATAGAGTTTAAAGTTTTTTAGATATTTTATATAATATTTTTTAATTAAAGATTGAGTACTATAGAGTAAGTAATGCTTTTACTTACTCTATAGAGCTCTATTTTATAAAATTAATATTATATAAGGCAAAAAGTTATAAATAAAGGGGGCACTTTATGCTGTACCTTTAGTTCTCTTGGTGTGGGCATCTCAAAATAGAGGGGGTATCTTCATCAGGAGAACTAAGTATTTTACTTAGACTCCGAAAATTTTTTTAAGGGGGAGGCATAAAGTGGAGAATTTTAAACTTTTTGCGGGGATTTTTATTTTCTGTGTATCTTTTTATTTTATTCTTTTTGGGAAGCAACCAAAATCTTTAACTGCTATAATAGGTGGTAGTTTAATGGTATTGACTGGAATCTTAGACCAAGAGGAAGCATTACATGCAGTAGGGAAAAACTTAGAGATTTTTCTATTGTTAATGGGGCTTATGATGGTTGTTGAGATAATGTCTGAAACTGGGATTTTCCAATGGGCAGCAATAACAGTTGCTCAAAAAGCAAAGGGAGATCCAATAAAGGTTTTGATTATGCTTTCAATAGTAACAGCTATATGCTCAGCATTTTTAGATAATGTTACTACTATATTATTGATAGTTCCTATGACAGCACTGTTAGCTAGAAAACTAGAACTAGATCCGTTTCCATTTATTATAGTGCAAATTTTTGCTTGTAATATTGGAGGAACAGCTACAATGATAGGGGATCCACCAAACCTTATTATTGCAAGTATGGGAAAACTAGATTTTAACCATTTTATATTTAACTTAACTCCATTAGTAGTTGTTAATATGGTAGTATTAATAATTACTGCAAAATTATTATTTAAGAAAAAAATGATTGTATCAAGAGAGTTAAGAGCAAGTATAATGGATTTAGAGCCTAACAGAAGTATTAAAAACAAGACTCTTTTAATTCAATCTTGTTGTTTATTTGGATTGATTTTAATAGGATTTTTAACAAATATGGTAACAAATATAGGGCTAGCAATAATATCTATAATGGGATCAGTGTTATTACTTTCTTTAAGTAAGAAAAGTCCAGAGGAGATTTATAAAAAGGTAGAGTGGGAAACTTTATTCTTCTTTGGAGGACTTTTTGTTCTTGTTGAGGGAGTAGATAAACTTGGAATTATATCTAAAATAGGAGAACTTTTAGTAGAATTTACAGATGGAGATTTAGAGCTAACAAGTTCTGTAGTAGTAGTACTATCAGCAATACTATCACCAATTTTAGGTTCTGTTCCTTATACACTTTCATTCTCTAAAATTATAGCAAGTATAGTTCCAGATTTTGTAGGAAATACAGATGTATTATGGTGGGCATTATCATTAGGAGCATGTTTAGGAGGAAATATGACAATGGTTGGAGCACCAGCAAATATAGTTGGAGTTTCAATAGCAGGAAAAGCTGATGTACATATAAGCTTTATGGATTTCTTTAAGTATGGAATATTGGTAGTGGCAGAATCAGTAATATTAAGTATAATTTATATTAATTTGAGATATTAAATTTAAAGGAGGAAAATATGAAATTTTCAAGTTATTTAGACCCACAATTTATATTTACAGACTTAAAGGGAACTACACCAGAAGAGATAATAAAAGAGATGGTAGGAAGAATAGCAGAAAAAGATAAAAAAGTTTCAGAATTTAAAGAGCAAATTATATCATCTGTTATTAAAAGAGAAAGAGAAATATCTACTGGAATGGGAAATGGAATAGCTATTCCTCATGCTAGAATGGAAAAATTTGATGATTTTATAGTTTCAATTGGAGTTTTAGAAAATCCAATTGAAGTTGAAATTGCAGCAACTAACAAATTAGACGAAGTAAAATTAGTATTTTTAATTGTTTCAGATGTATTGAAAAATAAAAATATTTTAAAAGTGATGAGTGCTGTTTCAAGAATAGCTACAAAACATAAAGATCTTTTAGCTAAAATAAAAGAGGAAAAAAGAGCAGCTAAAATAGTTAGTTACATTCAAGAATCAAATATTGAAATTGATCATAGAATAACTGCTGAAGACGTTTTAAGTCCAGATATTAGACCAGCTCTTTTAACTAATACTTTGGAAGAGATAGCAAAAAGACTTATACTTGAACAAACAAGTGGATTACCAGTTGTAGATGAAAATGGATATTTCTTAGGAGAGATAACAGAGAGAGAGCTAATTGATTATGGAATGCCAGATTATCTTTCTCTAATGGGAGATTTAAACTTCCTTACAGTAGGAGAACCATTTGAAGAATATTTAGTAAATGAATCTACTACTACAATAGAAAAACTATATAGAAAAGATGAGGATATAAAGATAGACAGAAAAACACCGATTATGGAAATCTGCTTTATCATGGTAAAAAAAGGAGTTACAAGACTATATGTTCTTGATGACGAAGGAAAATACTATGGAATGATAAAAAGATCGGATATAATCAAAAAAGTACTTCATATTTAAACTTTTTTAATCTTTGGGAAAGGATTTAGATTAAATAAGGAGGAAAAAAATTATGATATATATGGCAGTGGGAATAGCTATATTTTTTATCGTGTTTTATTTAATGATAACTGAAAAAGTACCTGGACCATGGGCAACAATGATAGGTGGACTTATAATGGCTCTTGTGGGAATTATTAATGAGGAAGATGCTTTAGAGGCGATTTCAGAGAGATTGGAAATTCTATTTCTTTTAATAGGAATGATGATAATAGTTCATTTAGTTTCAGAAACAGGGGTTTTCCAATGGTTTGCAATTAAGGTAGCACAGTTGGTAAGAGGAGAGCCCTTTAGATTAGTAGTTTTATTGGCAATAGTAACAGCACTATGCTCAGCATTTCTTGATAATGTAACTACTATTTTATTAATGGCACCAGTATCAATTTTGTTGGCAAAACAGTTAAGACTTGATCCTTTTCCATTTATAATAACAGAAGTAATGTCTGCAAATATAGGAGGACTAGCAACTTTAATAGGTGACCCTACACAACTTATTATAGGAGCTGAAGGAAACTTAGGATTTAATGAATTTTTGCTTAATACTGCTCCAGTAGCTGTATTATCAATGATTTTATTAATAACAAATGTATATCTTATCTATGGTAAAAATATGAAGGTATCTAATGAATTAAAAGCTAGAGTAATGGAATTAGATTCTTCAAGAAGTTTGAAAGATCCAGTATTATTAAAACAAGCAGCAGTAATATTTGCTTTAGTGTTAATTGGATTTATATTAAACAACTTTATAAATAAAGGTTTAGCAATTATATCTCTATCAGGTGCGATATTCCTTGTAGTTATAACAAAGAGAAAACCTAAAGAGATATTTGAAAATGTAGAATGGGAAACACTATTCTTCTTTATAGGTCTATTTATGATGATTAGAGGAATTGAAAACTTAAATATTATAAATATAGTTGGAGATAAACTTATTAAAATAACTTCAGGTAAATTTGACATGGCTGTTTTTGCAGTAACATGGTTATCTGCAGGATTTACTTCAATTATAGGAAATGTTGCTAACGCAGCAACAATTTCTAAAATTTTAGGTGTTATGATTCCTACATTTGAAAAGATAGGAGAGACAAAGGCTTTTTGGTGGGCACTATCTTTTGGATCATGTCTAGGAGGAAATATAACAATGCTAGGATCAGCTACTAACGTAGTTGCTGTAGGAGCTGCTGCAAAAGCTGGTTGTAAAATAGACTTTTTTAAATTCTTTAAATTTGGTGGGCTTATAGCTTTTCAAACTTTAATTTTAGCAAGTGTATATCTTTATGTAAGATATATGTAATGAGGTGACAAATGAGGATATTTAGATTTTCAGAGATTGACTCTACAAGTGATTTTTTAAAGAGAAAAGATGATAAAAGAGATTATGACTTAGTAATAGCTGAAACTCAAACTCATGGAAGAGGGAGAAGAGGCAATAATTGGGTATCACAAAAGGGAATGGCTCTTTTTAGTTTTCTATTAAAAGTAGAGGAAGATGTCTCAATAGAAGAGTATTCTAAATTACCTCTAGTTACTGGAATAGCTGTTTTAAAAGGTTTGAAAAGAATTGAAAATTTAGATTTTAAATTTAAGTGGACAAATGATATATATCTTGAAGATAAAAAAATATGTGGAATTTTAGTTGAAAAAATCCAAGATTTTTTTGTTGTAGGTATAGGAATTAATATAAATAATTCACTAGAGGGAGCAGTAGCAGATATTGCTACTGCTCTCACTATATCCACAGGGAAAAAATATATAGTTGAAGATACTATTTTTACTGTATTAGACGAGTTTAAAAAACAGTATAAAAGATTTTTATGTGGAGAGTGGAATTTTATTTTAGAAGAGATAAACAACAAAAATTATCTTAAAAACAGAGAGATAACTTTAGTTGGAAATAATTGGGAAATTAAAGGAATAGCTGGAGATATAGCTATAGATGGAAGATTGGAAATAGTGACAGAAAAAGAAAAAATGTTTGCTAATATTGGAGAGATACATATAAAGAGGGACTAAAATGAAATTAAAAAATCTAAAAGAGATGATATTTCGACTTTTAAGAAACGATTTAGATTTGGGGTATTTAGTAGATATTATCCGAGATAATCTCAGTATAAGATTAAAATTAAAAATGATAGTTTCAGAGTTAAAAAAAAGTGAAAACTATGATTTTATAGTGTTTTTAACTAAGATAACAGGAGCAATATCAGTGGCATTGCCAATAGTTTTTCAACTTTTTAGTTTAAAAACAATAAATATATTTAAATTAAATTATCAAACTTTTAAGCAGATACCAATACTGTTTATAAGTATTTTTCCTATAATAGTAATAGCTAGAAAAAATTTGATTTTTAAAGATGGAGTTTTAAAAGCACTTTTACTTATAGTTTACTATATTATATTTATGCCAATAACCATAATTATTTTTGGTTTAGATATAGAACATATAGGTGGAGTGAGTTATGAAGAACTGTATGTTTTAGTTTATATAGTAAATATATTTTTGCTTTTTACTAGCCATGTAGTTTTGATAAAATATTGTGTAACAGATATAATTTTAAATAGAAGAAAGGTAAAAAGTAGTGATATTGTAATTACTCTTTTAACATATATAACATTGGGAATAAGCTTTGGAGCACTGTATTCAGTTATAAATATATGTTATGATGGACAGGCATTTCATGGAATGGAAAATGTAAATACAACTTTGTATTTCTATTTTAAACATATCTATTTTAGCTTTGTTACTTTAACAACTTTAGGTTATGGAGATATTTATCCATTAACTTTTTGGGGAGAATTTTTTGTAATTATTGAATCTTTAACAGGAATATTTTTATTAAATTTTTCTTTAGGAATAACATTGAGTTCAGGGATATTGAATTCTCGTAAAAATGATTCTCAAGAGGATAAAAAGGAAATAGGAGATTGATGAGAGATAAAAAGAAAATTGTAATAGGAATGAGTGGGGGAGTAGACTCCTCAGTAGCTGCTTATCTTTTAAAAAGTGAAGGATATGAAGTTATCGGAGTTACCCTTGATCATAATGAGGAAAAAAGTTTAAAATTAGAGATAGCAGGAGCTAAAGAGATATGTGATTTTTTAGGAATAAAACATATTGTTGTAGATATTCAGGAGTTATTTAGAAAAGAGGTAATAGAAAACTTTTTAGATGGATATTCTAATGGAATTACCCCTTCACCATGTGTAATATGTGATGAAAGGGTAAAATTGAAAACTCTTTTTAAAATAGCAGATGAGGAGAATGCTGAATATGTAGCCACAGGTCATTACTGTTCTGTAGAATATCTAGATGAATTTGAAAGTTATCTATTAAAAGTATCAATTAATAAGAGAAAAGATCAAAGTTATATGTTGTATAGATTGGATAGAGATAAAATTGAGAGATTAAAATTTCCTCTATATAACTATGAAAAAGTTGAAATTAGAGAGATAGCTAAAAATATAGGATTAAAAGTCCATGATAAAGGGGACAGTCAAGGGATTTGCTTTGCTAAAAATGGATATATAGATTTCTTGAGAGAAAATCTTGGAGATAAGATAAAAAAAGGTAAATTTTTGAATAAAGATGGCAAAGTTTTAGGAGAACATCAAGGATATCAGCTTTATACAATAGGGCAAAGAAGAGGGTTAGGCTTAAAATTACCTAAACCACACTTTATTGTAAATATAAAAAAAGAGAGTAATGAGATAATTTTAGGAGATTATGAAGAATTATATAAAAAAGAGGTTAAATTATTAGAGTTTAAATCTCCAGTTGAATTAGATAAATTAATAGGAAAAAAATTAGTAGGAAGACCAAGATTTTCAAGTTTTGGTGATTTAGGAGAGATAAAAATCAAAGATAATGAGGTATTTTTTGAATTTGATGAAAGTACACCACAATTAGCACCTGGACAACATTTAGTTTTGTACTATAAAGATTTTGTTTTAGGTGGAGGAATTATCGAAACTTGACAAGTTTTATTAAAAGGGATATAGTATAATTAATATAAAAAAGTAAAATTTTGGAGGAGAATATGGAATCTGCCAAGGGGCTGTATATTGTAATAGGAATAATTATTTTAGTTGTTATTTTTGTAATTGTAAGAAAGTATAGTTTAATTGCAAAATTAAAGAGAGTAAATTGTATAGACTTGGATAAAGTTGAAGATAAGAAACTTTTGGGAATAGGAAAACTTTATATAAAAGCTTTAGGTGGAGAAAAGAATATAGTTAGTGTAGATACTTGCTTGACTAGAATAAGAGTTGTTGTTAAAAATGGTAATCTAATTGATGAAAAGAGAATAGCAGTTTTAGGAGCTAAAAAAGTTATCAGATTAACAAATGAAAAGGTACATATAGTACTTGGATTAAAAGCTGAAAAATTAGAGAAAGCTATTAATGAAATTAGAGAAAAGTAAGTTTTAAAATATTGAAGATTTTTAGAGTTGTTGTAAATTGGTGAATCAATCAATTTCTTCAACTCTTTTTTTATTATCTTTAGCTATAAACTATCTAATAAAGCATGTGTTTTATATAAACGATTTAAACTTATATTTGACGTATAAAAAAATATTATTTTTCTATTTAAAGTTTGAAAAAATAATATTAAATTTAAAATAATTTTTAAATTCTTGTTATTT
>UQQO01000026.1 GCA_900543175.1 uncultured Fusobacterium sp. | reverse complement strand
CGAGTTCCAAAAATAGAGGAACTTTAGTGACTACTATTTTTGAGATGCAGGAGTGGAACTCCTGCGATACCCATACGGAATAAGCCTAGGGATTCTTTATTCACTGACATGGAGACAACTTGATGTTAAAAAAGAAAATTTGATAACTTAACTTGATTAATAATCACTAAATGCAAAGGTACTTTGCTGTAAAATTAACGATATATTAGAAAACCTAACTTAGCTAGATAAATATAAGTTTACAAGTTAATAGTCACAAAGAAAAAAGACAGAAGAAACTTCTGTCTTTTTTTATAGTATTTTCTATTTTTTTATAATAGATTAGTAAGCTATATTGTATAGTTTTTCTATATCTTCCAATGTTACATCTTTTGGATTTCCACCTGTACATACATCTGCTAACGCATCTTTTGATAGTTTTGGTAATCCTGATTCTGGGATGTTTATCTCTCTTAGTGTTTGTGGGATATGAACATCTTTTGATAGTTGTCTTACTGCTTCTACTGCTGCCTTAGCTGCTTCCTCTTTTGTCATTCCTGTTGTATCTACTCCCATAGCTCTTGCTATATCTCCATATTTATCTATACAAGCTGACATATTAAATTCCATTACTATTGGTAGTAATAGTGCATTTGCTACTCCGTGAGGTATATCATATACTGCTCCTAGTGGATGAGCCATTGAGTGAACTATTCCTAGTCCTACATTTGAGAATCCCATTCCTGCTACATATTGAGCTATACTCATTCCTTCCATATCTGTTAAGTTTTTATCTGCTACTGCTCCTCTTAGGTGTTTTCCTATCATTTCAATAGCTTTTAGCTCAAACATATCTGATATTACATGAGCTCCTTTTGTAATATATCCTTCTATTGCATGTGTTAAAGCATCCATTCCTGTTGCTGCTATTGTTTTATTTGGCATTGTTAACATTAATTCAGCATCTACTATTGCTACTAATGGTATATCTTTTGGATCTACACACACTATTTTTCTATTTTCATCTTCTAATGTTATTACATAGTTAATTGTTACTTCTGCTGCTGTTCCACATGTTGTTGGAAGGGCAATTATTGGCACACATTTATTTTTTGTTGGTGCTACTCCTTCTAATGATTTTATATCTGCAAATTCAGGATTATTTTTTACTATTGCCACTGCTTTTGCTGTATCTATTACAGATCCTCCACCTACTGCTATTAAGAAATCTGCTTCTGCTTTGTTGAAAGCTTCTAATCCATCTTTACAATTTTTAACTGTTGGGTTTTGTTTTATCTCTGTAAACTCTTCATAAGCTATTTCAGCTTTATCTAATACTTCTTTTACTTTATCTAATACTCCACAACTAGCTAATATTTTGTCACTTACTAAAAGAGCTTTTTTATATCCTCTTGCTTTTACTTCATTTGCTAGTTCTGCTCTGCTTCCTATTCCAAAATAGCTTGTTTCATTTAAAATATATCTTGCCATATTTTCCCTCCAAAATTTTATTTATTCTACTCCCTATACTTATAGTATAATACAAAAATGTCATCTTGTGTACAAAATAATTTTTTATTTTACTTATCACTATATTTTAAGAATAAATAAATCTTTTTTTATTTTTGTTCATATACATATAATTTAATTAAATATAAAAAGAGGTTAAGTAAAATAGTTTAAATATTCTACTTAACCTCTTTATTTTTTTACTAATCTCTTCTAGCCACTACATTCATTTTAATAGCTTTTAATTTACATTTATCAAAGCATAATCCACAACCAATACATTTATCAGGATTTACTTTATGTTTTCCTTTTAATTCTCCTTCAATAGCTCCAACTGGACATACTTTTGCACACATTGTACATCCTACACATTTATCTTCTATTATTTCAGCTTTCTTTATCTCTTTAATTTCGCTTTTAATAGCTCCTGTAGGACATTTTCCTGCACATAATCCACATTGGATACATTTAGCTGGATCTATCTTAGCTAAGTTATTTTCAACTGTGATAGCTCCAACTGGACATGCTTTTGCACACATTCCACAACCGATACAAGCTGTTGAACAAGCTTTTCTAGCAACTGCACCTTTATCTTTAGATGAACAAGCAACAGTAACTTTTTTACTTTGAGGTAGCATAGCTATAACTTTCTTAGGACAAGTTTTTTGACATAATCCACAAGAGATACATTTATCTTCATTAACTTCTGCTATTCCTCTTTCATTAACTTTAATAGCTCCAACTGGACATACTTTTTCACAGTCCCCATGTCCTAAACATGAGTAAACACATGATTTATCTCCACCTGCATAAAGCATCATAGCTGCACAAGTTTGTAATTCTCCATCAAATTCATATATCTTAGTTGTTTTAGTATTATCTCCTTGACATAATACTTTTGCAACTATTTTCTCATCAGATACTTCTACAGATGCACCCATAATTTCTCCGATTTTAGTTGCTACAGCTCCTCCTCCTGGAGCACAAAGTGACATTGCTGCCCCTTCATTTACGATAGCTGCTGCATATCCAGAACATCCTGGAAATCCACATCCTCCACAGTTTGCACCTGGAAGGACACCCATTATTGCCTCAATCTTAGGATCAACTTCAATCTCGAACTTCATTGAAGCAAATGCTAAGAATAACCCCATAGCAAGCCCTGTTAGTCCTAACACTATAGCAGGCATCATTATTGCTTCCATATTAACCTCCAAAATATTTATATTTGCATTCCACTGAATCCCATAAATGCCATTGCTAGTAATCCTGCTGAAATAAATGCAATAGGAATACCTTTAAATGGTGCTGGGATTGCTGAGTATTCTATTCTTTCTCTAATTCCTGCTAATAATACTAATGCAAGTGAGAATCCAACAGCAACTGAGAATCCATTTACTAAAGTTTCAATAAAATTATATCCTTCTTGAATATTAATAATTGCTACCCCTAGTACAGCACAGTTAGTTGTGATAAGAGGTAAGAATACTCCTAGAGCTTTATATAAACCTGGTGATGTTTTAGCAATAGCCATTTCAACGAATTGAACTAGAGCTGCTATTATCAGGATAAAAGCTATAGTTTGTAGATATCCTAATCCAAATGGATCTAATAAAAAGTGATATACAAGCCAAGTTATTCCAGAAGCAATAGTAATAACAAATGTTACTGCCATTCCCATTCCTAAAGAAGCATCTACTTTTTTAGAAACTCCCATAAATGGACAACATCCTAAGAACTTAGCAAAGATAACGTTATTTATAAAAATTGAACCTATAATAATACTAAAAAGACTTCCAAAACTCACGATTATCCCTCCCTACTTTTTTTCATTTCAAGATAGTTTAGGAATGCTTTGATACAAGCTATTGTAAAGAAAGCTCCTGGAGCTAGTATAAATATAAGAGCTGGTGAATAGCTAGCTGGTGTTACTCTCATACCAAATACTGTTCCATTTCCTAAGATTTCTCTAATAATTCCTAAAACTGTTAAAGAAAGAGTAAATCCAAGTCCTGATCCAATTCCATCTAAGAAAGATGCAAATACACCATTTTTAGAAGCAAAACTTTCTGCTCTTCCTAGTACGATACAGTTAACAACTATAAGAGGAATGAATAGTCCTAATACTTTGTAAAGATCAGGAGTATAAGCCTTCATTACCATTTCAACTATTGTAACTAGTGATGCAATTATCATAATAAATGCTGGGATTCTTACTTGATCTGGGATTAATTTCTTAAATGCAGAAATTAATAGGTTTGAAAAAGCAAGAACTGCTATAACTGCAAGTCCCATTGATAATCCGTTCATAGCTGAACTTGTTACCCCTAGTGTAGGACAAAGTCCTAAGAATAATACAAATATCGGGTTTTCTTTAAAAATTCCAGATACTATTATCTTTCCATAATTAGTTTTCATCTATTTTCTCACCCCGTTTTCATAAGCTGTTAATGTTCTCATTAAACCATCATAAACAGCTTTTGGAGATATTGTTGCTCCTGCGAAAGCATCAACAGATTTATTGAATTCATGAGTTTTATCTTCTCCAATCCAATGATCTTGCCACTCTCTCTCTTGAACTTTAGCTCCTAATCCTGGAGTTTCTTGACATCCTATGATATCCATTCCAGCTATTTTACCATCTTTTGTTATTCCCATAACCCATTTAATATCTCCACCATATCCTGGTTGAGCTACAGTTGTAACATATCCTACAAGCTCTCCACCTTCATTGTATCCTGGTATAAATTCAAGTCCTTCAGTTGTAACAGCTTCATCTTGTTTAAAGCTTTTTGCCACAGATAGAACTTTCATTCTAGCTTGGTTTACTGTTTTTAATTCATTTTCTTGAATTACAGTTTTAGTAAAGTCGTTTACAGCTCCTAAAACTCCTGCTGAAACAGCTGCAATTATTAAAAGAACTGCTCCATAGTGCACAAATCTATTTTTCATTAGACTTCACCTCACCAAATTTTTTAGGCTTAGTATATCTATTGATTAAAGGTACTACTCCATTCATAATAAGAATTGAGTAAGCAACACCTTCAGGATATCCACCTTTCATTCTAATTAGTGATATTAATAATCCTAATAGTAAAGCAAATATAATTTTTCCTTTTTCTGTATGAGGACTTGTTACCATGTCAGTTGCCATAAAGAAAGCTCCTAAGAATAATCCTCCAGAAAGAATATGCATTACAGGATCTCCACCCATTGCCCAAGTAAGTATAAATACTGTACCAATTATTATTGCAGGAACTTTCCAATCTATTTGTTTTTTATAGATTAAGTATACTCCTCCAATTAATAGAGCTAGTGCAGAAGTTTCTCCTAAACATCCTCCCATTTTTCCAATAAGAGCTTGTACATATTGGTTTCCTTCAGCTATTAGCATAGGATCTGCTGAAAGTCCTCTCATTGAAGTAAGAACTGTAGCTCCTCCCTTTCCATCTAATGTGAAAGTTGTGATAGCTACTGGCCATGAAGCTTGAACAAATGCTCTTCCTACTAATGCAGGGTTAAATACGTTATGTCCTAACCCTCCGAAAACCATTTTTCCAAGAGCTATAGCTACTACTGATCCAACTATAACATAAGGTAAAGCCATATTTACTGGAATAACGAAAGAAAATAAAATTCCTGTTAGAACAGCACTTCCATCAAATACTGATATCTCCTGTCCCATTACTTTTTGACAAACAAACTCTGTAACAATACATGATAAAATAGCAACTGCTGTTACAATTACGGCTCTGATTCCGAATACATAAACAGCAACTAAAAATGCTGGTATCAATGCTATTATTACATCATACATTACTTTTTCAACTGTTTCTGATGTTCTTATATGAGGTGATGGCCCCATTTTTAAAATACTAGACACTTGTACCCTCCTAATAACCTAAATTTCTTTTATTTTTTCATTGCTCTTAATTTTGATTTACCGATTTTAATAGCTTCTGTTAATGGTCTATTAGCTGGACAGATATAAGCACATGAACCACATTCAATACAATCCATTAAGTTATATTTTCCAATCTCTTCCCATTGTTCAAAAGCTGCTAATCTTGCAAACATAAGAGGTTCAAGTCCCATAGGACAAGCTCCTACACATTTTCCACAACCGATACAAGCTTTTGGTTTGTATGGATTTGTCTCTTCTTTTGTAAGTGCAAGAAGTCCAGAAGTTCCTTTAATAACAGGAGCTTCTTCAGAGAATTGAGCCATTCCCATCATAGGTCCTCCCATTACAAGTTTATCTACTATCTCTCTGTTTACTCCACAGTGATCTAGTATATAAGAGAACGGTGTTCCTATTGCTACCTTAACATTTTTTGGATTAGCTATTGCTTTTCCTGAAACTGTAACAACTTTTTCAATTAGAGGAATTCCATTTACTAATCCTTCATAGATTGCAGCTGCTGTACCAGTGTTTTGAACAACTACTCCTACAGCTGATGGAAGTTTTCCAGATGGAACTTCTCTATTTAAAACTGCTTTAATTAATTGTTTTTCTCCTCCTTGAGGATATTTTGTTTTTAAAGGTGCAATCTCAATTCCTGTACCCTCTGCTGCTTTTTTCATAGAAGCTATAGCTTCAGGTTTATTTTCTTCAATACCAACAATTGCTGTTTCTACACCTAGAATTTTTTTAATGATTTTAATACCATTAATTATACTTTCTGGATGCTCAAGCATAAGTCTATTATCTGAGTTTAAGTATGGCTCACACTCTGCTCCGTTTAATAGTAAAGTATCGATTTTTACATCTGCTGGTGGATTAAGTTTTACATGAGTAGGGAAACTTGCTCCTCCAATACCTACTATTCCTTTCTCTCTAATCATTGCTAATAAATCTTTTTTGTCAGCAGTTTCCCAATTTTCAATTTTTGGTAACTCTGCCCAAGTTTCTTCTCCATCATTTTCAATCATGATAGTTTTAATTCTTCCCATTAGTGGAAATACATGTTCTTCTATTTTCTTTACTGTTCCACTTACTGGTGAATGTATAGGAGATGTTAAAAATCCTTGAGAGTCAGCAATCTTTTGCCCTTTAAGAACTTTATCTCCAATTGCTACTATTGGATCTAGTGGTGATCCTATATGTTGTAATAAAGCTATATACAACATCTTTGGTGCTGCTAGTTTTTCAACTGGCATATTTTCTGTCTGAAGTTTATTTTCAGGCGGATGTACTCCTCCTCTGAAACCAAAAAATCTCATATGAATCTCCTTTCGTAAAGTTAATTTCTACTAATCAGTTTACCACATTTATGTCCATTTAACAATATCTTTTCGCATTTTTTTGAATTCTATCTTTTTACTTTTTGTTGTATTTCTGCATTATTCTGCCTAATTCAATATCAGCAACCATATCTAAGGCACATTTAGAAGCATTCTTTATCATTTCATCTACTGCCTCTTGTTCAATTTTATCAAACTGACCTAAGACAAAATCTATGGTATCATTTTTACTTTTTCCTATTCCACATTTTATACGTAAAAATTCATCTCCTAGATGAGATATAATAGATTTTATTCCATTATGTCCCCCTGAGCTTCCCTTCTCTTTTACTCTCAATTTTCCAACTGGTAGATCCATATCATCATAGATAACTATCATATCTTTCTTAGGATCAATCTTATAAAAGTTTACTACTGCTACTATGGAATTACCACTTAAATTCATAAAAGTCAATGGCTTTAAAAATAAAACTTTTTCTCCATCAATTGTCTTTTCACTAAGTAACCCTTGAAATTTCTCTCTTTCCATAGTAATATTTAGTTCTTTTTGTAAATTATTAATAACTTCAAACCCCACATTGTGTCTTGTCTTAGCATATTTATCTCCAGGGTTTCCAAGTCCAACTACTAATTTCATATCATCTTCCTTTCTCTATAAAAGTTTAAAGAGGAAAACTACCTAGCTTTCCTCTTATCAACTTTTCAATTATTTTTTAACATTCTGCATTAAATCTAAATTTTGCCAATCCACCTAAAGATGTCTCTTTGTACTCTTGCTTTAAATCCTTTCCTGTCTCTCCCATAGTTATTACAACTTGATCAAAAGAAACAGTGTGTTTTCCATCTGTATATAAGCTATATGCTGCTGAATCTAAAGCTCTTGCTGAGGCAGCTGCATTTCTCTCTATACAAGGGATTTGAACATATCCACCAACAGGGTCACAAGTCAATCCTAGATGGTGTTCTAAAGCCATCTCTGCTGCATACTCTATCTGATCTAAAGAACCTCCTAATAGGAAACATGCCATTCCAGCTGCCATTGCACAAGCTGTTCCAACCTCTGCTTGACAACCTCCCTCAGCACCTGATATAGTTGCATTTTCTTTAACTATATTTCCTATAAGTCCAGCTACTGCTAAACCTTTTAAAATCTCTTTCTCTGAAAGTTCATATTCCTCTCTCAAAGCATACATAAGCCCTGGAATTATTCCACAAGCTCCACATGTTGGGGCTGTAACAACCTTTCCTCCAGCTCCATTTTCCTCTGCAACTGCTAAGGTATAAGCAAATATTCTTCCAAGAAATCCACCTCTACTGTGGTTATTTCTTGCTTTTCTATAAAATCCTTGAGCTCTTCTTGAAAGTTTTAGTGTTCCAGGAAGTACACCTGTTTTATCAATTCCTCTCTCAACAGCTTCTGACATAGCATCCCAAATGATTTTTAAGAAGTCAAATATTCCCTCTCCTTCAAACTCTGTTACATACTCCCAATACTCTTTTCTCTCTTTTTCACACCAATTTTTAATATCTTCCATCTTTGAATATGGATATATTTTTGATGGAGCTCTTCTCTCTTGTCCAAGCTCCATTATAGTTCCTCCACCTACTGAGAATACTAGCCATTCATCTAATAAAGCTCCATTTTCATCATAAGCTCTAAACTTCATTCCATTAGTGTGATAGTCATAAACTATTTCAGGTAGCCATTTTATCTCTACTGGAATTGGTTTTAAAGTTTCAATTATTATCCAGTCTGTAAGATGCCCTTTTCCTGTAAGAGCTAGAGATCCATATAGTTCTACCTCATATCTTGCTGCTTTTGGATTTTTTTCCTTAAATTTTTTAGCTGCTCTTTCTGGTCCAATAGTGTGTGAACTAGAAGGCCCATTTCCCACTTTAAAAAGTTCTCTTAGAGAATCCATTTGTGTCCCTCCTAATGTTATTGTCTTATTTCCCCTCTATATTTTTTAGAAATAGTTTCCAACACCTTAGTTACAACATCATTTATCTCTTT
This sequence comes from uncultured Fusobacterium sp., assembly GCA_900543175.1. GTDB lineage: Bacteria > Fusobacteriota > Fusobacteriia > Fusobacteriales > Fusobacteriaceae > Fusobacterium_A. The sequence goes on along the minus strand of UQQO01000026.1, from coordinate 11,470 downwards.
TTCTTCAAGAGTTTTTACTTTATTTCTAAGTACAATACTTATAGCTACTGATTTTTTATCAGCATCTATTTTTTCTCCCTCATAAACGTCAAATATCTCTATTTTTTCAATTAATGGAGAAACTCTCTTTAGATCTTCAACCATATTTCCAACTAGAATATCTTTATCCATAACAATAGCAAGGTCTCTTGTTACCTCTGGATATTTTACTATTCTTTCATATTTTACTGCACTCTTAATATATTTTTCAGCTCTTGCTAAATCTATATCAGCTACATAAGCTCTTTCTCTCTTGATATCCATAGCTTCAAGTACATCTGGGTGAACCTCTCCAAATGTTCCTATAACATCATTTCCTATTTTGATATCAGCACTTCTTCCTGGATGGAAGTTTTCATTTGAGCTTCTTTCTAATTTATATCTATTGATTCCCATGTATTCAAGAAGTTTTTCTACATAACCTTTCATAGTATAGAAATCATATGCTTTTGGTTTTGGATTCCATAAAGTTCTCTCTGGTTTTCCTGCAATAGCTACACAGATTCTTAGATCTTCATTTGCTAACTCTTCAGCTGGAGTAAATACTTTTGATACTTCAAAGAATCTAAGGTCAAATTGGTTTCTATTGAAGTTATCTCTAATATTAGCTAATAAGCTATACATAAGAGTTGGTCTAACAATTACCATATCTTCACTTAATGGATTGCTTATTTCAATAACTTTATCTTTAATTTTTAAAATATCTAAAGCTTCTCTTGGAATAAATGTATAGTTTATTACTTCATGTAATCCAATCTCTTTTAAAATCTCTTTTAAATTGTCAGCTACTGAAATTTTGCTATCTTTTAATCCAGATTCTATATCTTCAACTGGCATGACAGCTTCAATATTTTCAAATCCATACATTCTAATAACTTCTTCATATAGATCTTCTGGTCTTGTTAAGTCAGTTCTATATGTAGGTGGTGTGATTAGTAACATATCTTGTGATAAAGTTTTTATTCCTAGTCCTAAGTTACTTAAAATTTTTCCAACTGTATCAAACTCAAGTTTTTTACCGATGAAGGTATTTAATTTAGTTAGATTTAAAGGAATTTCAAACTTTTGAGGTTTTTCTATATATTTGTCTATAACTTCATCTAAAACCTCTCCAGATGCCACTTCAGCTATTAAAGCTGCAGCTCTATCTATTACTTCAGGAAGATTTTCAATATCTAATCCTCTCTCATTTCTATATCCAGAATCTGTTACAATTCCAAGTTTTTTTGCTGATTTTCTAATGTTATCTGGTGTGAAGTATGCAACTTCTAAGAATACATTTTTAGTTTCAGCTTCTATTTGTGTAGCTTGTCCACCTATAATTCCTGCAATAGCGATAGGTTTAACTTCGTCAGCTATCACAAGTTCTCCATTTACAAGCTCTCTCTCTACACCATCAAGAGTAGTGATTTTTTCTCCATTTTCTGCTGCTCTTACAACAACAGTATTATTTTCTAATTTATCTAAATCAAAAGCATGCATAGGTTGGTTATATTCAAACATTACAAAGTTTGTAATATCCACAATATTGTTTATAGGTTTTAGTCCCATAGCTCTGATTCTCTTTTTAAGCCATTCTGGAGATTCAGCAACAGTTACATTTCTGATTACTCTTCCCATGTATCTTTTGCATCTCTCTTTATCTTCAACTCTAACTTTAGCATAGTTATTAACTGAATCAATAACTTCACTTAAAGTGTATGAAGGATATTTTACCTTTCTTCCATAGTAAGCTGCTACCTCTCTAGCAATTCCTATGTGAGAAAGACAATCTGGTCTATTTGGTGTAATTTCAAGTTCAAATATTACATCATCTAATCCAGCATATTTTCTATATTCTTCTCCAATAGGAGCATCTTCTGGAAGGATTATAATTCCATCTCCATCCTCTCCTATACCTAATTCAACTTGAGAGCATAGCATACCAAAAGATTCAATATCTCTTATTTTGCTCTTTTTAATTTTAAAATCTCCAGAAAGTACAGCTCCTATTTTAGCAACTACTACTTTATCTCCTAGTTTATGATTTGGAGCTCCACAGACGATTTGTAACTCCTCTTCTGCTCCAACATTAACTTTTAATAGAGTTAATTTGTCTGAATTTGGATGTTTTCCATATTCAGTAATTTGTCCAATTACAACATTATCTAAATGTTTTCCTTGTATATCAATAGCTTCTACCTCTTGCCCTATCATTGTTAAGGCATTTTCCAATTGAGGTATATCTTCTTTTATATCTACATACTGTTTTAGCCAGTCTAGTGAAATTAGCATTGTTCCCTCCAGAAATTATTTAAATTTTTTTAAGAATCTTACATCGTTTTCAAAGAATGCTCTAAGGTCATCTATACCATGTCTTAACATAGTAACTCTTTCAATTCCAACACCGAAAGCAAATCCACTTACTTCATTAGGATCATATCCTACTGCTTTTAAAACTTCTGGATCTACCATTCCGCATCCCATGATCTCTAACCAACCACTATCTTTACATACTCTACATCCTTTTCCTTTACATACAGCACATTGTACGTCCATTTCAGCACTTGGCTCTGTAAATGGGAAGAAGTGTGGTCTAAATCTAACTTCAGTTTCTCCAAAAACTTTCTTAACAAAATGAGTTAATATTCCTTTAAGATTTGCGAAAGAAATATTTTCCCCTATCATCAATCCTTCCATTTGGTGAAACATAGGTGTATGAGAAACATCATAGTCTGGTCTGTAAACTTTTCCTGGACAGATCATTCTAAATGGTGGTTTATGGTTTAGCATATATCTTACTTGTACTGGTGATGTTTGAGTTCTTAAAACTACATCATCTGTTATGTAGAAAGTATCGCTTACATCTCTTGAAGGGTGTGTTTGTGGTATATTTAAAGCATCAAAGTTATATTTTACCCATTCTACTTCTGGTCCATCTGCCACATCAAATCCCATCTCAATGAATATATTTTTCATAAAATTCATTGTTTCTGTTATTGGATGGATAGTTCCAAGTTGAATATCCTCTCCTGGAAGAGTGATATCAAGTACCTCTTTTGATAATCTCTCCTCTTTCTCTTTTTCTTTAAGTTCAAGATTTTTTGTTTCTAACAAGTTAGTTATAAACTCTCTTGTTTCATTTACAAGTTGACCTAATACTGGTCTTTCCTCTGGAGAAAGATTTTTCATTCCCTTAGATATCTCTGTTAATTCTCCTTTTTTTCCTAATAGTTTAACTCTTATTTCTTCAAGTTCTTGTAAAGAAACAGCACTTTCAATTTTTACTTGTGCTTGCTCCCTTAATTGTGCTACCTTTTCCTTCATTTTTCCTCCCTGTGTTAAAGGCTACTTTAATTCTTTTATATATATTTCTAATTATTTTAAGATCTTTTTTGAAGAAAATCAATCTTTTCTTTATCCATTTTTAAAATTCCATATTGATTACTTAAAACAGCTCCGGGATTAAAAAGAGTTATTCCATCTTTTTCAATTAGTTCCTGTCTATGAGTGTGACCAAATATCACTATATCACACCCTAACTCTCTCCCCCTAGCCTCTATAATTCCATATGTTTGTTTTACTCCGTAATGATGACCATGAGCTAGGAGAACTCTGTGTTCTCCTAGCTCAATTACCATCTCATCTTCACTTTTTATATCATAAAAATCACAATTACCTTTAACAATGTAATATTTTGCCTCTGGGTGAATAAAAGAGAGATTTTCTCCATCTTCACTGTGATCCCCAGCACATATTACAACATCAGGTTGTTCCTTTTCATAAATCGAAATCAATCTTTCTAATCTTCCATGTGAATCTGATATTACCAATATTTTCATTATCTTACTCTTTCTATCCTATAAATATAGGAGCTTTGCTCTTCTCCAATAATTTTATACCATTTTTTCCAATTATCTTTTCAAAGAAATAACTTCTACTTAGATTTCCCATTATAAAGAAATTATATTGCCCTATTCTTTCTAAGATCTCATCATAGTTACCTGTTTTTATAACTCTATGATCAACTATTTTCTCTTTATCTTTTAAATAATTTAATAGAATATTATCTTCTAAATCTATATTAATTGAGAAAGAATCAAATTTTTTTACCTCTGTAAATAGATTTGTAAATTGATAGCAGCTTCTATTGATTTTTACCCCATCATCATTAGCTATCAACACTTTTTCTAAACTAACTAAAGGTTTTTCTCCTATTAGAATAATTGATTTATAGTTTCCTTTTAAAATTCCAACAATTCTCTCTGTTATTACCTCATTTTTTCCAACTAAAAGGGTATCACACTCTTTCATTTTCTCAGTAACAATTTCATTTACAAGTCCAATATCTACTTCTAATGATTCAGAAATTCCCTTAGCTTTAAGATCTCTTTCTATTCCTTCTATCTCCTCTTTTTCAACATCAGCCCAACCTTGCATTATAAATGGAGATCTTCCACCTAACATCATTCCATCTGTTGAAGCTGCTACTATCTTATCCCTTGACATATCTTTGATATACAATGGATATATCTTAAATCCTAAACTATTTTGTAGATAAACTGCACTGTCAACAAGGTTTTCTCTTTCAATCTCATTTCCAAATAAAAGTAATGCTTTTCTCATAATACCACCCCTTTATTTCTGTTAACCTCTGATTTTAGTATTACTCTTCTGTTGAAACTTCATCTATCTCATCATCTTCAGATTTTACCTTTGTAATAGATACCACTTTCTCTCCATTATCTACTTTCATAACAATAACCCCTTGAGTTGCTCTTCCGTAGATAGTTATTGAGCTCATAGGCATTCTTATCACTATACCTGATGATGTTATAGCCATTAATTCTTCACTGTCTGGAGCTGGAAGAACAGAAACTACATCTCCTGTCTTAGCATTGCATCTCAAGTTGATAACTCCCTTACCAGATCTAGCTTGTAATGGATATTCATCTATTCTTGTTCTCTTTCCATATCCATTTTCAGTCATAGTAAGGATCATTCCATCTCTATCTTTTATAAGCATTGCTGAAACAACAGAGTCTCCCTCTTTCAGTGTAATTGCTTTAACTCCCATAGTATCTCTTCCAGTAGCTCTTACATTGTCACTTCCAAATCTTATTGATTGTCCTAATTTAGTTGCTAATAGAAGTTCCTCTTTATCTATCTCCTCTATTAGCCCTACGTATATTATATCATCTTCTGGCTTTAATTTAATAGCTTTTAATCCAGAATTATTAATATTTTTAAATTCATTTAGATTTGTTTTCTTAATAAGTCCCTCTTTAGTAACAAATACTACCTCATTTTCAGAAGAGAAGTCTCTTGTTTTGATTACAGCTCTTATCTTCTCATCCTCTCTAATTCTAATTATATTACTAATTAGTTTTCCTCTAGATTGTTTTGAAGATTCTGGAATTTCATAAACTTTTAGGTTAAATACTCTTCCTTGGTTTGTAAAGATCATTAAAGTATCTAAGTTTGTTGCTGAATCAATACTTACTACAAAATCATCCTCTATAGTATTTTGACTAGCAACTCCCTTTCCACCTCTTTTTTGAGCTTTATATTTACTTACTTCCATTCTCTTTACATACCCTTTATTTGTAAGAGTTAAAATAACACTTTCATCTTTAATTAGATCCTCTGGAAGTATCTCCATTCTTTCATTTTCTATAACAGTTTTTCTCTCATCACCATATTTTTCTTTTAGGTAAATAAGCTCTTTCTTTATAATATCATATATTTTTGAATCATGTGAAAGAATATCTTTTAATTCTAAAATATATTTCTCTATTTCAATATATTCAGCATCGATTTTTTCTCTCTCTAAACCTGTTAATCTTTGAAGTTTCATATCAAGAATAGCTCTTGATTGTACATCAGAGAATCCATATTTTTCAATTAAAACCTCTCTAGCTGTATTTCCATCTGCTGATCCTCTAATTATCTCAATTATTCTATCAATATTTTCTAAGGCAATTCTATAACCTTGTAAAATATGTGCTCTCTTCTCTGCTTTTTCCAAGTCAAATTGAGTTCTTCTTGTGATAACTATAAATCTATGTTTTAGATATTCAGCTATGATCTCCTTTAAGTTTAAAACTTTAGGAGCATTATTTACAAGTGCTAGCATAATGATTCCAAAAGTATTTTGAAGTTCTGTAAATTTATATAGTTTATTTAAGATAAGTTCAGGCTCTTCACCTTTCTTAACCTCAATTACAACTCTTATTCCATCTCTATCAGATTCATCTCTTAAATCTGATATTCCATTGATCTTCTTCTCTTTTACTAAATCAGCTATCTTTTCAATAAGAACAGCTTTATTTAGTTGATATGGAATCTCTTTAATTATAATATTTGCTTTTCCACTTTTTAACTCTTCAACTTCAACTTTTCCTCTTACTCTTATTTTTCCTCTACCAGTTAAATAAGCATCTCTAATTCCCTTGTGTCCATCTATTATTCCACCAGTTGGAAAGTCAGGACCTTTTATATAATCCATCAACTCTAAACAAGTTATATCTGGATTTTCTATTTGAGCTAAAATTCCATCTACAAGCTCACCTAAATTGTGTGGTGGAATATTTGTAGCCATTCCTACTGCTATCCCTGTTGCTCCATTTAAAAGAAGATTTGGCAGTTTAGCTGGAAGAACTGTTGGCTCATCTAATGAGTCATCAAAGTTTTTCATAAAATCTATTGTATTTTTATCTATGTCCTCCATCAGCTCTCCACTGATTTTAGCCATTCTTGCCTCTGTATATCTCATTGCAGCTGCTGAGTCACCATCTATAGACCCAAAGTTTCCATGTCCATCTACAAGTGGGTATCTATAGTTAAAATCTTGAGCCATTCTTACAATAGCTCCATATACTGATGAATCCCCATGTGGATGGTATTTTCCCAGTACTTCCCCTACGATTCTAGCTGACTTCTTGTAAGCTTTATCATATGTCATTCCCAATTCATTCATAGCAAAAAGTATTCTTCTATGTACAGGTTTCATTCCATCTCTTACATCTGGAAGTGCTCTACTGACAATAACACTCATAGAGTAGTCAAGATAAGATTGTTTCATCTCCTCCTCTATATATCTTTTTGTAACATTCGACATTTCTTCCTCCTAAAATTTTATTTACCTAAAAGCTATTGAAAAAAATTTTATTTCTATCCATATACATATCAATCTATTAAATATCAAGATTTTTTACATACTCTGCATTTTCTTCAATAAACTCTCTTCTTGGATCTACTTTATCTCCCATAAGTTTATCAAATAGCATATCTGCTGCTCTAGCATCATCTATTGTAACTTGAAGAAGTGTTCTTGATTTTGGATCCATAGTTGTTTCCCAAAGTTGTTCAGGGTTCATCTCTCCTAACCCTTTATATCTTTGTAGTGTATATCTCTTATCTTCCCCTTCAAATACTGACGTGATCTCTTTTAATTCTTTATCACTATAAGCATATCTTATTTGCTTTCCAGTAGTTATCTTATATAGAGGTGGTTGAGCTATATATACATGTCCATTGTAAATAAGTTCAACTAGATATCTATATAGGAATGTAAGAAGTAGTGTTCTTATGTGAGCACCGTCAACGTCGGCGTCAGTCATAATAATTATCTTTCCATATCTTAACTTCTCAATATTGAAACTATCTCCTATACTTGTTCCAAAAGCTGTTATCATAGATCTAACTTCATTATTTTCTAAAGCTTTATGTAGTCCAGCTTTTTCAACGTTAAGTATCTTACCTCTCAATGGTAAAATAGCTTGGTGAGATCTATCTCTTCCTTGTTTTGCTGATCCTCCTGCTGAATCTCCCTCAACTATATAGATTTCACATTCAGCTGGATCTTTAGATGAACAGTCTGCTAATTTTCCTGGAAGTGATCCAACTTCTAAAACTGATTTTCTTAAGACTAGCTCTCTTGCTCTTTGAGCAGCCTCTCTAGCTTTTTTAGAGTTTAATATCTTATCTATAATAATTTTTGTATCATTTGGATTATCTTCTAAAACTATTTTTAAGCTGTTTCCAACTATTGTTGAAACAATTCCTGATACCTCAGAGTTTCCTAATTTTGTCTTAGTTTGCCCTTCAAATTGTGGTTGAGGAACTTTAACTGAAACAATAGCTGTAACTCCCTCTCTAATATCATTTCCCAATAATTTTCCATCTTTTTCTTTTAGATATCCTTGAGTTTTTCCTACATCGTTGATAACTCTTGTAAGTGCAGTTCTAAATCCACTTACATGTGTTCCACCCTCATGGGTATTGATATTATTTACAAAAGAGTAGATTATCTCAGCTTGATTTACTGTGTATAAAAATGCAATATCCACAGCAACATTGTCAATCTCACCAGACATATAGATAGGTTCAGCAATTAATTTCTCTGTATCTTCTGTAATCTCCTTTAAGAAATCTACTATTCCTCCTTCAAATTTAAACTCCTCTTTTTTAAAAGGTTCTTTTCTACTATCACTTAAACAGATCTCTAAATCCTTATTCAAATATGCTAACTCTTTTAATCTATTTTTTAAAGTATTATAATCATAAACCAATGTTTCAAAAATTTCATAGTCAGCTTTAAATTTAACTGTCGTTCCATGTTCATCTTTTCCAGCTACACCGATCTCTTTTACATCCTCTTCAGGAATACCTCTATCATATCTTTGATACCATACCTTACCATCTGTTCTTACTGTAACTTCCAACCACTCTGAAAGAGCATTTACAACAGAAACTCCAACTCCATGAAGTCCTCCTGATACCTTGTAGTTATCATTTTCAAATTTTCCTCCAGCATGAAGAACTGTAAGTACTATTTCAAGAGCTGATTTCCCATATTTAGGGTGTATTCCTACTGGAATTCCTCTTCCGTTGTCCTTTACCTCAATTATATTATCAGGCAGTATACTTACCTCAATTCTATTACAATAACCAGCTAATGCCTCATCCACAGAGTTATCAACTATCTCCCATACAAGATGGTGTAACCCTCTTTCAGAAGTTGTCCCTATATACATTCCTGGTCTCTTTCTTACTGCCTCCAATCCTTCCAGGACTGTAATATTTTCTGCTTGATAATTACTACTCATTTTTACCTCCACTCAATCTAAAATACTCGTTCCCTCTCCTAATTAAAGTAGAAAGTGCATAGGATGTAAAATATATAATATCCTCAGTTATCACTGCACTTTTCTCTGATCCTGGAGCTAGATTTATAATTTTTTTAAATTTTTTTTCATTCTCTAAAAACTCTCTATTTTCTTCACTATTCAAATGTATATAATCAATAATAGCTACGATCTTCTTTCCTGATACAATTTTTTCATCCTCAAGATAGATATACATCTCATCATCTGCCTTTACTTTTAATCTACAAATTTTACATAGCTCCTCTTCACCAATAAAAAGAGCTCCACATTCTTTACATTTTTTATACCCTTTTTCAATTAAGTATTTTTCCCGTCTCTCTGCTGATTTTTTTAGATGTTCTATTTTTTCTTGAATGTTAAGATGTTTGAAATCTATATCCTCATCTTCAAAATATCCATCTTCAGATAAATTATTATTATCCATATACATATCATATAACTCCCGATCTACAACTACTCTTGAAACAAAAAAAGAAAGATCCTCTATCACTTTCTCATTAAAAATAGAGTTAACTTTTTTTATATACTCCCCTTTTTTCATTTGCATAAAATGAAGTATAGCTGAATTTTCAACTGCTATATAAAGAGTTTTCTCCTTTATATACAAAATGCTACTTTTTTCAAAAAGCTTTCCTGAGATCTCCTGCCATCTAGCTTTTAAAATTCCCTCTTTAAGCTTTCTGCTTTTGCCTATTGCACTATCTATCATCATTCCTACATTGGCCAATTCCATCATATACTATTTCACCTTTCTCCACATGAAAGTTTTTTGAATCGATTCCAAGATCTCCTGTAGAACTAATAAAAACCTGTATATTTCTCTTTTCTAAATAGTTTAATATACTCTCTTTTCTATTGGAATCAAAGTATGAAGAGATATCATCTATTATAAGCACAGGGCTCTCTTTTTTCTCTCTTATTACCATATCAATCTCTGATAGTTTCAAAGAGAATATAATAGATTTTTTCTCTCCTTGAGAAGCTGTAGATTTAGCCTCATATCCATTTAAAAAAAAGAGAAAATCATCTTTCTGAGGTCCTGATAAAGAAAATCCATATCTTATCTCCTGCTGAAACTTCTCCTCTATCCTTCTTCTTAAACAACTCTCTATTTCCTCTAAACTCATTTTTTTTATATTTCCAAGATGACACTGATATTGAAGGCTTAACTCTTTTTTATCATCAAAAAGTTTACGATAGTTTAGGTTCAGAATAATTGAGATCTTCTTTACATACTCTAATCTCTTCTCAATTACCCTAGCTCCATATTTAATAAACTCCTCTTGATAGATTAAAAACTCTGGTTCTCTGTATTTTTTTTCCTTTAAATACTTATTTCTAATCTTCAATATCTTATTAAAATTTTTTAACTCCTGAAAATATTCACCACTTGTTTGAGCTATCTCCCCATCAAAAAAACTTCTTCTAACAGAGGGAGAACCTGTTATTAAAATAATATCCTCTGGAATATATGTAACTATGTTTAACTTACCATAAAACTCATCATATGGAGCTTTTTTCCCATTGTAACTATACTCTTTTTTATTTTCATCATTAAATTTAACAGTTAAAGTTTTCTCTCCAATATTATCTCTATATATTAAAAAAACCCCTGTTCTTTTAGCTCCATACTTCATTGTTTCACTGCTTTTTGCTGTCCTGAAGCTCTTTCCTGTTGCTCCAAAATATAGAGCCTCTAAGAAACTTGTCTTTCCCTGTCCATTTTTTCCAAAAAAAAGATTTAACTTAGGAAAAACTTTTGTATTTCCATCTTGGAGATTTCTGAAATTAACATAATTCACTTCTAATATTTCCAAAATATTTCACCTCAGGACTTTAATCTTACTTAATGATAAAATTTCTATCTTCTACCTCTACTTTATCTCCTGGATAAAGTTTTTTTCCTCTTCTAGTTTCTACTTCACCATTAACTTTAACATTTCCATCTATTATTAAAAACTTTGCATCTACTCCAGTATCACATACTCCAGTCCACTTTAAAAATTGATCTAATTTTATAAATTCAGTAGATATTTTTACCTCTTCCATACATTTCCCTCCTTATAAAAATTTTCAGGCAATAAAATGCCACTATATATAATACCATAAATTTAAATTTTTTAAAAGATTGATAAAAGATAGTTTTTTATAATCTTTATCATATGTATATGCACAATAATAATTTAAAAGCATATAAAACATATCTACTCAGCTGATCAAATTCTACAAAAAATTAGCTAGCTTAAAGTTTAATTTTTATGATACTAGGTTATCTTTTAAAG
>UQQO01000025.1 GCA_900543175.1 uncultured Fusobacterium sp. | reverse complement strand
ATAAATATCTGTTATTAAGAGGTGATAAAAAGCGAGATTATTTAAATTACATTTTTGAATATAAAAATAAAAAATATAGGAGATTGAGTATGAAAATAATATTTTTTTTAGTATTAGGATATGTTATGGGTGCTTTGCCAAATGGTGTTTGGATAGGAAAATATTTTAAAAATATAGATATAAGAGAGCATGGAAGTAAAAACTCAGGAGCTACAAATGCCTATAGAGTTCTTGGACCAAGATATGGAATAATGGTTTTAATTGCAGATGCTTTAAAAGGTTTTTTACCACCATTTTTAGCTAGCAGATTCGGGGTTTCAGGAAATATGCTTTTAGTTATAGGAGTTTTAGCAATTGTTGGACACTCTCTTTCATTCTTTTTAAACTTTAAAGGTGGAAAAGGAGTTGCAACAAGTTTAGGTGTATTTTTATTTTTAATTCCTAATGTTACTTTAGCTCTATTAATTATATTTATATTAGTAGTATATTTTACAAGATATATATCGTTAGGATCTATAATAGCAGCAGCAGCACTTCCAATTCTTACTGCTTTTAGTCCTATTAGAAATGATGTAGGAAGAATTCCTCTAACTGTAATGACGCTTTTAATAGGTATTTTTGTTATTTGGAGACACAGAACAAATATTACTAGATTAATAAATGGAACAGAGAACAAATTTAAGCTAAAATAAGGAGTGAAAAGTTTATGGAAAAAGTAGTTATCATCGGTGCAGGAAGTTGGGGAACAGCGTTAGGGCTTGTTTTAGCAAGAAAAGATTATGATGTAACTCTATGGGAATTTAACCAAGAGAGAGCAGAAGAGATTCAAAGAGAGAGAGAAAATAAAAGATTTTTACCAGAAGTAAAGTTTCCAGATAATTTAAAGGTTACTAATAAAAAAGAAGGATTATTAGATGGAATAAAATATGTTGTATTTTCAGTACCATCTCAAGTTTTAAGAAAGGTAATTGGAAGTTTTTCAAATGATATTACTGAGGATATGTTACTTGTAAATACTGCAAAAGGAATAGAAGTTTCAACAGGAATGCGTCTTTCTGAAGTTATGAAAGATGAGATAAAAGGAAAGTTTCATAAAAATATAGTTGTTTTATCAGGACCTACTCATGCTGAAGAGGTAGCAATAGGGATACCAACAACTATTGTTGCAGCAGGAGTAAAAGAAAATGCAGCTAGAATACAAGAATTGTTTAATAGTAAGAATTTCAGAGTATATCTAAATGAAGATATAACTGGAGTTGAAATAGGTGCAGCAGTTAAAAACTGTTTGGCTATAGGAGCAGGTATAGCTGATGGAATGGGATTTGGAGATAATACAAAAGCTGCTTTAATAACTAGAGGAATAGCTGAGATGACAAGATTTGGAAAAGCTTGTGGAGCAAAGGAGATAACTTTTTCAGGTTTAAGTGGAATAGGTGACTTAATAGTTACTTGTGCTAGTAAACATAGTAGAAATAGACATGTTGGAGAATGCTTAGGAAGAGGACAAAAACTTCAACAAATTTTAGATGAGATGACAATGGTAGCAGAAGGTGTTCCAACAGTAAAAGCAGTTTATGAACAAGCAAAAGCTAAAAATATATCGATGCCAATACTAGAAGCAACTTATAATATTCTTTATAAAGATGCTGATGCAACAAGTATGGTAACAGAACTTATGGAAAGAACTTTAAAAGAAGAATTTTATTAAAATATGATAAGTGTGGGGATAGAAAATGGCTGATAAAGATCTTATAAGTTTATATTTAAAAGACATAAAAAAACATAAGTTACTAAGTAAAGAAGAGGAGTTTTCTCTTTTAGTAAAAGCTAAAAATGGAGATATTGAGGCTAAAAATGAATTGATAACTTCTAATCTAAAATTAGTAGTGAATATAGCAAAAGGGTATGTCAATAAGGGGATGAGCTTTATTGATCTGATTAGTGAAGGTAATATGGGACTTATCTATGCAATTGATAAGTTTGATATAGATAAAGGATTTAGATTTTCCACTTATGCAGTTTGGTGGATAAGACAAGCTATTATGAAGGCTATAATTGTTAAGGGAAGAGAGATTAGAATACCATCATATAAGTATGATCTTTTAAATAAGATAAATAGATATATAATGGATAAACTTCAAACAGGAGGTAATTATCCTTCAGTTGAACAAATAGCTGAAGATCTTCATATAGATGCAGAAAAAGTAGAAAATATAATAAGGGATTTTCAAGACCCTATGTCTTTAAGTATGTCAATTGGAGAGGATATCTCCTTGGAGGATACTATAGCTCAAGAACAAGAGATCTCTATGGAAGAAGAGATTTTTCGTGAAATGGGAATGAAACATGTAAGAGATTTAGTTGAGGAACTTGATGAAAGAGAAAAATCAATATTAAAACAAAGATATGGTTTAGATGGTTCTGATATTTATACACTTGAAGAGATTGGAAAAAGTTTAAATATAACTCGTGAAAGAGTTCGTCAAATAGAGAAAAGGACATTAGAAAAGCTTAAGTTTAGATACACTAAAGATTTAAAAGAGGGCTTTTTTAATTAAGGTAAGTTAAATAGGGAGGAAAGAAAGTTGATTGTAAGGGTAAAAAGACAGGAGTTCTTAAAGAGATTAAAAATAGTAGAAAAGGTTATTAGTGAAAATAAAATAAAACCAATAATTTCTTGTACATATTTAGAAACAAAAGGAGATAATCTATTTTTTTGTGGAACTAACTTAGAAACAACTATCACAACTGAAACAAAGGTAGAAGAGATAATAGAAGAGGGAAAAATAGTTTTTCAACATCAATTAGTAGATGAATATTTAAGAGAGATAAAAGATGAAGAGATCGTTTTAAGTGTAAGAGATAACAATCTTTATATAGAGAGTTCAGACTCAGCATCAGAATTTTCTTTAATGAATCCAGAAGATTTCCCTAATATTATAGAAAGTGTAGAATCAGTAAAAGATAAAGAAAACTTTAAAATTAATAGTGTGGAGTTAGCTAATATTTTAGAAAAGGTAAAATTTGCAGCTTCAACATCAAGTGATAATCTTTCTATAAATTGTGTTAGAATGGAAAATGAGGGTAAAAAACTAAAATTTGCAACAACTGATACATATAGACTTGTTTTCTTAGAAAAAGAATTAGAAGAGATAAAAGGAAGTATAGAAGTAAGCATTCCTTTAAATACAGTTGAAGCTCTAACTAAACTATTGAAAAATATGGATGAAGTTGAAATCGTAGTATATTCAACAGAAAAACAGATATATTTTAAAATAGCTGAAACATTGATGGTAAGTAGAGTCATAGACTTAGTATTTCCTAATTATAAAGGAATTTTAGGAAACGATGCTTACAATAAGACTCTTATTATAAATAATGATGTCTTTTCAAAGGTATTAAGAAGAATAATTATATTTGTAAAAAACAATGCAGAATCTAAATATGGGGCAACATTTGAGATTGAGGGAAAACTTCTTAAAATAAATGGAGTTAATGATATTGCTAGAATTAATGAACAACTAGAAGTAGAATATGAGGGAGAAAGAATAAAGATCTCTCTTAATGCTAAATTTATATCAGAATTTATTCAAAACTTAGATAAAGATAGTGATATTATTTTAAACTTTATAAGTCCTAATAGTTCAGTAAGAATTAGACAAGAAGCTGAAACTAATTATCTTTATGTAGTTATGCCACTTGCTTTAAAAGATTAATTATAAAAAATGAGCTAATAAAGAACATTAGCTCTATTTTTCTTGTGAGTAAAATTTTGAATGTTTGAAATAGGGATATAATTGTGGTATAATTTTCTAATAAAATTAAAGAGGTAAAAGAATGAACATTAATTTTTTTAGAAAAATAGTGTATGATTTTTATTATATGTTATTTTTGTTTACAGATAGAAAAAAGAATCCTGTTGAAAAGAATGAAATAGCAGAAAAATTTTTAGAATACAACAATAAAATAGTAGAAAAAGAACTTAAAAATAAGAAGATAAATAAAATATTGATTTTATTACCTCATTGTATTCAAAAATATGTATGTCCATATAAGGTAACATCAGATATAGATAATTGTCGTAGTTGTGGACAGTGTGTTATAAGTGATCTATTACAGTTAAAAAAAGAGTATCCAGTTGAGATAAAAATAGCTACTGGAGGAACTTTAGCAAGAAAACATATAAAAGAGATAAAGCCAAATTTAGTGATAGCAGTGGCATGTAAAAGAGATTTAATGTCTGGAATTCATGATGCTTTTCCTGTAAGAGTAATCGGAGTATTTAATAAAATACTCAATGAGCCGTGTGTAAATACAACTGTATCTATAGAAGAAATAAGAAGAGTTTTAAAAAATTTTTATAAAATTTAGGAGGGAGCACATTGAAAAAATTACATTGGGTGCTTGCACTGTTATTAAGTACGAATATGATATTAGTTGCTTCTGAAAAAGAGGATATAGCATTCTTAGATGAACTATATAAGCAAAAGAAATTTTCTATTGCAGTAACAGAGTCAGTAAAATTCTTAAAAAAATATCCAGAATCTAGACATACAAGAAATATACAAGATAGAATAGCAAAGGCATATTTGCTTCAAGAAGATTATGAAAATGCAATAGTTTATTTTAAAATGTTATCTCTTAATAGTAATTTAAGTAGAAAAGAGAAGGATGAAATAAACTTTTATTTGATGAAGTGTTACACTGCATTGGGAGAGAGTGAAAAAAGTGAATTTTATCTAAAATCTTTAGATAAAAATGGAATATATTATGAAAAAGCTTTTTATGATGCAGCTATGACTTATTTAGCAAAGGAAAATTATCCTAAAGCAGAGGAATTATTTAAAAAATTAATAGAATTGAATAAAAAGTATGCTGATGATTCAATGTTAGGATTGGCAATGTTAGCATATAATAAAGGTGAATATCCCAAAACAGTGCTATATTTAGATAATTATTCTAAAAATAGTGGTAAAAATAGGGTAATGATGAATTATCTTTATGGATCAGCTTATTATAAACAAAATAGAGTTGATGAAGCTATAACTGCTTTTAAAAAAGTTGTAGAAAAAGATAAATCAAGTGCTTATGGTAGAAAATCAATACTTAATCTGATAGAGATATATAGTAACAGAGGAAATGGAGAGATTGTAGAGAATTATGTTTCTATGCTTCAAGGAACAAAGGAGTATGGAGAGGCTATGAGAATGATAGGAGATCTGTATGCTACTAAGGGAGATTACAATAGGGCAATCAGCTATTATTCAAAAACTAATACTCCAAATGATCCTAAATTGATGTATGGATATGGGTTCTCTTTATACAAATTAAATAGATTAAAAGAAGCACAAAAATATTTTGAAAGTTTAAAAAAGACAGATTATTATAACCAATCTTTATACTATATTTTTGCCATAGATTATAAATTAAAAAATTATAGTAAGATAATTAGAAATAGAGATGAGATAAAAAGAGTTGTTGTAAATCAACAAGATACAGATAATATAAATTTGATAATTGCAAATTCAGCTTATGAAATTGGAGAATATAAATTATCAAAGGATTACTATGGTAGACTTTATGCAAGAACTCCTAATCTTGAAAATCTATATAGAATAATAGTAATAGACAATAAAGTTGAGGATATAGATGATCTTCAAAGAAGATTCTATGAGTATAAAACTAAATATCCTACAGATACTGAATATAGAAGAAATATCTATTTTTCTGTTGGAGAGGCATATTATAAAAGTGGGAAAGTCGATCTAGCAATAGATGTATATAAAGAGTTTTTATCTCAAGGAAAGGATTTTAATATTTTAAATAACTTAGTAGTATCTTTATTAGCTGAACAAAGATATGATGAGATGATGGAATATTTAAATTCTGAAGATGGAGAAGGAAATCTTGAGATAAAATATTTAAAAGGGATAGCATCTGTTGGAATGGGTAAATATGATGAAGCAGATAGATATTTTACTGAACTTGAAACAGATACCACAGCTGATGCAACTATGCAAGAAAAAGTAAAGTTTAATAAGATGAGAAACTACTTTTTATGGGAAAAATATGATGAGGCAATTAACTATGGAGAAAGTTATCTAACTTTAGAAAATCCTGAAAATAAAAATGAAGTCTTAGATAAATTAGCAATTAGTTATTTTAGAAAAGATAATTTTGAAAAGAGTAGAGAATATTATTTAAAACTATCAAATGAAAAGGGATTTGAAGCATATGGAAAATTCCAAATAGCAGAATCATACTACTCTGAAAAGAATTATGAAAAGGCTAAGGAAGAGTATAAATATGTAGTAGATAACTATGGTGATAGTGCTTATGGAGAAAAGGCTTTTTATTGGTATTTGACAATACTTTTAAATAGTGGAGACACTGTTAATTTTGAAAAGGGTAAAAATGAGTTTCTTGTAAAATATCCAGTTAGTAGAATGAAAGATACTCTTTTAATGATGTCTGGAGAGATCTATGAAAATAGTAATGACAATGAAAAAGCTTTGAAAAACTATGAAGAGCTTTATAGCAGTTCTGTAGATCCAATTGTAAAAGATAATACAGCAGCTAAGATTTTAGATATTCATTTAGCTAAAAATAATTTGAAAGCAGCTCAAAAATATATTGAAGAAATAACAAATTTAGATATAAAAAGTTATTATGATTCACTTATTTATGAGAAACAAGGGAATAAAAAAGCTGCAATGGTTGAATATGAAAAATTATTAAAAAGTCCAAGATATAAAGACTATGCTTGTATAAATATAGGATCAAACTACTTTAAAAATAAGAAATATAAAGAGGCAAAAAAATATTATTTACAAGTTAATGAGATGGAAAATAGTATATACAAAGATTTTGTATTATACCAATTAGCTAATATAAATGAGATAGAAGGAAAAAATGATGAAGCTTTAAGTGGATATACAAAAGGCTATATAATGTATAATGGTCAGTATTCTCAAGTTTCTAAATTAAAGGCAGCTCAACTTAATGAAAAGATGAAAAAAGAGAAGGAAGCAATAGTTTTATATAAAGAGCTATATTCATTAGGAAAGGAATTGAATTATAGAGAATTTGTATTGGAAAAATTGATTTATCTAACTTTAAAATCTGGAAATAAAGTTGAAGCAACAAAATATTATAATGAGTTAAAAGGTATTAATGCTGAAAAAGCAAAAAAATATGCAGATTTTTTTAAATAGGAGGAGTTAGAATGAAAAAATTAATCGCATCTTTATTTTTATTAAGTACAATGGTAGTATGTGCAGAGGAAAGTGTTACAGCTATTGATAAACAGGTAACTGGGGTTAATAAGGAGCAGCTAGAGAGAAAAGAGATTGAAACTAAAGAGATGCTTCTAAAAAACCAAAATATAAATACAGGATCTGTTGAATTATCAAGTGAAAATTTAAAAGAGCAACAACAAAAAATAAAAGTTGTTCAAAGTGAAAAATCAGCATTAGAAGATGAACTTTCACAAGGTGTAGAGGAAAAATCATTCTTAAAATATATAATTGGAGCAGTAGGAGTTATAGCTCTTATAATAGCACTTTAATCTTAATTTAGATACTAAAAGGAGAGAACAATGTATTGGTTAAAAAATGGTGGAATTTTAATGTATTTTATTTTGGCTATGTCTATTTTAGGGTTATTTGTAGTAATTGAAAGAGCTATATATTTTAAAGTTCAAGAAAAAGATAGCTTTAATAAGATCAATCCAGAATTGAGACAGCTTATAGAAAAAGGTGCTATTAAAGAGGCGATTGTTTTATTAAATACAAAAAGATCTTCAACTGCAAAGGTGTTAAAAGATATTTTAATTCAGTTATATAAAAGTAACAATAGAGATCCTATAGCACTTGAGGAAAAAGGAAAAGAGAGTGCTATGGCACAGATACCACTGCTAGAAAAACATATGTGGATGTTATCTTTAACAGCTCATATTACACCATTATTAGGACTTTTAGGAACAGTAACAGGAATGATAAAAGCTTTTCAAGCAGTATCTATTCATGGAACTGGAGATGCTTCAGTATTGGCTAAAGGGATATCAGAGGCATTGTTTACAACTGCTGGAGGATTGTTTGTTGCTATACCAGCTACTATTTTTTACAACTATTTTAATAAAAAGATAGATGAAAAAATAAATGATATGGAAAAAACAAGTACTGAACTTATAAACTACTTCAGAAGATAGGAGAAATTATGAAAATAGAGAGAACAAAGAGAAGAGGAAAGGGAGAGTTAACTCTTGAGATAACTCCATTGATAGACGTTGTATTTCTTTTACTTATCTTTTTCTTAGTTGCAACTACTTTTGAAGATATCAATAGTGGAATAAAGATAGAACTACCACAATCTACAATAAGAGAGATAAAGGATATAAAAGAGATACAAATTGCTATTGATAAAAATAAAAATATGGTTTTAAATTATAAGGAAAAAGGAAAAACTCAGAAAGTTAATGTAAATAAGGAAAATTTAAAAGCTGAACTTGAAGAGAAATTTAAAAAAAGCAATGAAAAAAATGTAGTTATAAGTGCTGATAAAAAATTAGATTATGGATATATAGTAGAGATAATGACTATTTCAAAAGAAGCTGGAGCTAGCTCGTTAGATATTGATACTGCAAGTAGTAAATAAGGAGTGGGAAGATGAAAAAAACTGATTATATAAGTTTAGGTCTTTCTGTTCTCATAAATTTACTGATACTATTGGTAATACCAAGTCTTTCAGTTGAAACTATAGTTGATAAGAAGATAAAAGTTGGATTAGTTGCATATGACAATAATAAAAGTTTAAAAATGGAAGGTAAAAAAAATAGTAATACTAAAACTAAAAATATGACAGCTGAACCAAAGAAAGAGACTCCTAAAAAAGAGGTACAAAAGGAGATAAAAAAAGAGATAACTAATAAAAATACTACTTCTGCTCAAACAAAAAAACAAGAAACTGTTGTTAAAGAAAAGAAGAAACCTACATTAAGTGATATTGCTAAAAATATTTCAGGGCCAGAAATAGATGTACTTTCAAGTATAAGTAATCCTACTTTAGTTAAGAAAACTAGAAGTAAAAATGAGACAAAAAGAATAGAGACTTTAAAAGAGGATATAACAAACAGTGGATTAGCTAAAGAAAATATTGATATTTCCACAGAGAATTCAGAATTAAAAGATGAGAAGTTTTTAACAACAGATGAAAAAAAATTAGCTTTTAACTCTGAAGAGGGAAATGACTTAGAATTTGAAAGAATATTAAAAGCAGAAGGGGATGCTGAAGGACTACCTAGTGGATATAGATTAGGAACAGAAGATGGAAATATAGTAGCAAGATGGGACAACTCAAATATGGAGCCTGTATATCCAGAAAGTGCTCAACTTAAAGGACTTCATGGAACTGTTAGAATTCGTATGAATATTGATGAATATGGAAATGTAACTTCACTATTTTTAGAGAAAGGTAGCGGGGTTCCTGAGATTAACAGTGCAATAGAAGAGATAGGAAGAACATGGAAGATCTATTTGAGTAAAAATGGAATGAACGTTAAAGGTGATGTTATATTGGAATATAATTTTACTTTGAGAGGAAAAAATTAATATGTGAGGTGGCTTAATTTGGTTCTTTTAGGTTTTAGATTAGATAAAAGTTTGAAAGATGATTTAGAAAGTAATTTTGAAAATGAATTAACTTTTGCAGAAAATATAACAGATTTTATTGAATATTTAAAAAATAAAAAATATGAAACTATAGTTATAGAGGAAAAAAATCTTCAAGAAGAGGCTTTAATCAATTTAATAAAAAAAGTTGGAGAGTACCAAAAAAGAGGGGTAATCATAATTCTTGGAGAGACTTCTAATTTAAAAGTTGTTGCAGGAAGTATGAAAGCAGGAGCTTATGATTATATTTTAAAGCCTGTGGATAATACAACAATAATTAAAATTATTGAAAAATCAGTGAAAGATTATAAGCTTTTAGCTGAGAGAGTGGATAAACATAAGAGCTCAGGAGATAAACTTATAGGGCAAACTAAAGAGATAGTTGAGCTATATAAGATGATAGGAAAGGTAGCAAATAGTACAGTACCAGTTTTAGTAATAGGAGAAAAGGGAACAGGAAAAACAAGTGTAGCTAAATCTATACATCAATTTAGTGACTGTTCTGGACAACCTTTAATAAGTATAAACTGTTTATCTTTCCAAAATGAACTTTTAGAAAGAAAGATGTTTGGTTATGAAAAAGGTGCATTTACAGGAGCAGTATTTACACAGATTGGAGATTTGGAAAAGGCAAATGGAGGAACACTTCATTTAGGAAATATAGAGTCTTTAAGTTTAGATATGCAATCTAAAATTTTATATTTTTTAGAAGAGGGAGAGTTCTTTAGAATGGGTGGAGCTGACCCTATAAAAAGTAGTGTAAGAGTTATAGCTAGTACTTGTGAAAATTTGGAAGAGTTAATAAATCAAGGGAAGTTTATAGATGAACTTTATAGAAAATTAAGAGTATTAGAAGTTAATATTCCACCTTTGAGAGAGAGAAAAGATGATATTCCTCTGATTGTAGATCACTATTTAATTGAGTGTAATGAAGAGTTACATAAAAATATAAAAGGGGTTAGTAAACCAGCTTTGAAAAAGATGATGAGATACGATTGGCCTGGCAATGTAAATGAATTAAAAAATGCTGTAAAATCAGCTGTTGCTCTTTGTAGAGGGGGTTCAATCTTAATTGAAGATCTTCCAAGCAATGTTTTAGGAACAAAGGTTACTAAGAGAAAAGGTGATGCTCAAACAGATGCACTTAAAGAGTGGGTTAAAGTTGAGATGGAAAATTATAAAAATAGTAGCCAAAAAGGTTATTATGGGCATATAATATCTAAAGTTGAAAAAGAATTGATACATCAAGTTTTAGAAATGACAAATGGTAAAAAAGTAGAAACTGCAGAGATCTTAGGAATTACTAGAAATACTTTAAGAACTAAGATGAGTAACTACGGTTTGGAGTAGAAGATGCATATAACATTATATAGAAAATATAGACCTAAAGATTTTGAAGAGATTGCAGGTCAAAAAGAGATAGTAAAAACTTTAAAAGCCTCTTTGAGAAATGGAAAAACTTCTCATGCTTATCTTTTTACAGGTCCTAGAGGAGTAGGGAAAACTACTATTGCAAGATTGATAGCTAAAGGGGTAAACTGTCTAAAAAATGGAGTAACAGATGAGCCTTGTAATGAGTGTGAAAACTGCCTATCAATAAATGATGGTAGTTTTATGGATATGATTGAGATAGATGCTGCTTCTAATAGAGGAATAGATGAGATAAGACAGTTAAAAGAGAAGATAAATTATCAACCTGTTAAGGGAAGAAAGAAGATATATATAATAGATGAAGTGCATATGCTAACTAAAGAGGCTTTTAATGCACTATTAAAAACTTTAGAAGAACCACCTGAACATGTAATATTTATTTTAGCTACAACAGAGGCTGATAAAATTTTACCAACAATTATATCTAGATGTCAAAGATATGATTTTAAA
This sequence comes from uncultured Fusobacterium sp., assembly GCA_900543175.1. Taxonomy (GTDB): domain Bacteria; phylum Fusobacteriota; class Fusobacteriia; order Fusobacteriales; family Fusobacteriaceae; genus Fusobacterium_A. Next base: position 8,832 of record UQQO01000025.1, on the reverse strand, counting down.
GCTCTTTCTCCTAATGAGATGAAAGAGAAATTAAAAAGTATAGCAACTTCAGAAGAGGTAGAAGTTCCAGAAGAGGTATTAGATTTAATATATGAAAATTCTGGTGGAAGTATGAGAGATGCTACTTCTATCTTAGAAAGAATAATGATAACTTGTTTAGGAGAAGAGATATCTTTAGAAAAAGCAGAGCAAGTATTAGGAGTAACTCCCTTAAAAAAGATGCAAGAGTTTTTAGAAAAGCTATTAGATAAAGATTATACAAGTTTAATAAAAATTTTGGATAATTTTTGGAAAGAGTCTGTTGAAATTGAGATTTTCTTTAAAGATTTAGCAAAATATTGTAAAAATTTAATGGGAAAAGGAGAGTTAGATCCTGAACAGGGATTGGAGATAATAGGTGCTATATATGATTCTCTTAATAAATTTAAATATGAAGAGGATAAAAGGCTTGTTGGATATGTAGCAATAAATAATCTTTTGAGTATTGGTAGAGGTCCTGTAATTACTCAAGAAAAGATTGTAGAAAGAATTATTGAAAAGCCTGTATTAAGTATTAAATCAGAAGATGAAACTCCTGAAAAAGAGGAGATAGGAAAGGATATTACCTTTGAATATATATTAAGTCAATGGAAAAATATAGTTGAAGAGGCTAAAAAAGAGAAGATAACTTTAGCAGCCTTTCTAATAAGTGCAAAACCATATAATCTTGAAAAAAACAATTTAATCATAGGTTTTGATGGAGAGAATAGTTTTGCAAAGGAGCAGATGGAGAGTCCAGTTTACAATGATGTTTTAACAAATGTTGTAAGAAAATTAATAAGTCCATCTCTAAAAATAAAATATGTATTTTTAGGAAAGAGAAAAGAAAAAAATAAGAATGAAAGCAAGTTAGCAGATCAAATAGTAAAATTTTTTGGTGGAGAGATAATAGAGTAAATTTACATAAACAGGGGGAACAAATTGTTAAATGAGATAATGGAACTCATGTTTATTATGATATTTTGTATGTTAATAATAGCAAAAATTAGATTGGTAAAGAATGTGAGTTTTTTAAAAAAGGTAATAATTAATATTGGAATATTGCTAGTAATGGCTATAACTAACCCTATTTTAATGGCACTATATTTAGGACTTTTCTTAGTGACAGAGGTGTTATATTTTATCTTTGAAAATCTTTCATATAAGATAAAAAAAGGTGATAGAATAGTTATAAGCTCTATTGTTTCAACTATTATTACTGTAATTTTAATGGTCTTTTTTAAAGAGATGATAAATGAGTATATAAATTCTGCAATGTTAGAGGTAAAAACAATAATAGAAAAATTAAATCCAAGCTCTCAAGAGTATCTTTATTATAAAAGTGTTCAACAAAACATGGTTCAGAGTTTAAAAATCTTGAGAAAACATTGGTTGGTAAATATATTTTCAACATCAATATTGTGTACATTTGGAATCTATATAGCTCTTGAAAAGAAAAAAGATGAGATATGGGAGCTATCTTTTGAATGGTTACTGATATATATAATACCATTCTTTATATTGAATCTTACAAGTATAAATAATCATTATTTAGAAGAGATTTCAGAAATAGGATTGGGAATTTTTTCTTTATATGGAGCAGCAATAGTATTTAATTTATTAAATAAATATAGTAAAATGAAATATGTAAGTGCTATTTTAGCAATTTATATATTATTATATAGTAATCTTACAGCTTTAGTTATAGGGGTATGTATTAGCTTTATGCCTGAGCTGTTAATCAAAAAGAAAAAAATATGAACTGGAGGAAATTAAATGGCAAAAATACAAGTTATACTAACACAAGATGTAGCAGGACAAGGGAGAAAAGGAGATCTAATAACTGTATCTGATGGTTATGCTCACAACTTTATTATAAAAAATAAAAAGGGAATTATAGCAACTCCTGAAGAATTAAAGAAAATAGAAAATCAAAAGAAAAGAGAAGAGAAAAGATTACAAGAGGAAAAAGTTAAATCTCTTGAACTAAAAAAAGTTTTAGAAGCTAAAAAGGTGGAGATTGGTGTAAAAACTGGAGATAATGGAAAACTATTTGGAGCAATTACAAATAAAGAGGTATCTGCAGCTATAAAACAAACATTTGGAGTAGAGATAGACAGAAAAAAAATAGAGTGCAATATTAAAAGTTTAGGAGAACATGTGGCAGTTATTAAACTTCATACTGAAGTAAAAGCAGAAGTAAAAATTGTTGCAAAATCTCTATAGTAGTTTAAAAATAAGGAGAAAAAAATGCAGGAAATTGAAAATTTGAGAAAAATTCCCAGTAGTATCGAAGCTGAGAGAGCCGTTCTAGGAGGGATCTTTTTAAAAGAGGATGCCTTTGCAGATATAATAGAGATACTTTCTCCTAATGATTTCTACAAAAATGCTCATAGATTAATATATGAAGCTATGAGAGAGATATATAATTCAGGGGAAAAAATCGACCCTATAGTAGTAATGAACCAATTAAAAAAAGAGGAAAAATTTGAAGAGATTGGTGGAGATCAGGTATTTTATGACATTATTGAAGAAGTTCCTACTGCTGCAAATATAGTAGCCTATGCTAAAATAATAAAAGAGAAAGCTACTTTAAGAAGATTGGGAGATGTTGGAACTAAGATAGTTGAGATGGCATATGAAGGGTATGATGAAGTTGAAACTATTTTAGATAGAGCAGAGGGAATGATCTTTAAGATCTCTGAGAATAATGATTCAAAAGATATTGTAAAGATAAGAGATGCAATGGCTGAAGAGTTTTTAAGACTTGAAAAAGTGTATGCTAATAAGGGAACAACTATTGGTATATCTTCAGGTTTTGCAGATTTTGATCAGATGACAAGTGGATTTCAACCTTCAGATTTGATAATATTAGCAGCAAGACCAGCAATGGGAAAGACAGCCTTTGCACTGAACTTAGCTCTTAATGCTGCTGTAAAAAGTAATAAAGCAGTTTTACTTTTTAGTTTGGAGATGTCTAGTTCTCAGTTGTTACAAAGACTTTTAGCAGTGGAAGCAGGTATAGGACTTCAAAAAATAAAAACAGGTTTCTTAGCTCCAGAAGATTGGGGAAGATTGGGAATTGCCAGTGGAAGATTAGCACAAACTGAGATAAATATTGCAGATACCCCTAATGTTGGAGTATTGGAAATAAGAGCTTATGCTAGAAGGTTAAAAGCAGCAGGTAAGTTAGATATGATTTTAATAGATTATCTTCAACTTATCAAGGGAAGCAGTGGAAAAAATGAGAATAGACAGCAAGAGATCTCAGAGATTTCAAGATCATTAAAGGGAATAGCAAGGGAATTAGATGTACCAATAATTGCACTATCTCAATTGTCTCGGGCTACTGAACAGAGAGCAGATAGGAGACCTATGTTATCAGATTTAAGAGAATCTGGAGCAATAGAGCAAGATGCTGACATGGTAATGTTTTTATATAGAGATGATTATTACAATGAAGAAACAGAGGAAAAGGGAATTACAGAGGTAATTATAGGTAAGCATAGAAATGGACCTACAGGAACAGTTAAATTGAGATTCTTCCATGAGCTTACAAAATTTGAAAACTATACAAATAAAATTGATTAATATTAAGAAAGGAATGATAAAGTGAAAAAAGTTGAATTATTAGCTCCAGTTGGAAATATGGAAAAGTTTAAAATGGCAATGCACTATGGAGCTGATGCAGTATTTTTAGGTGGAAAAATGTTCAATCTGAGAGCTGGAAGTAGTAACTTCTCAGATGAAGAGTTAATAGAGGTAGTAAATTATGCACACAATTTAGGAAAGAAAGTTTATGTAACTTTAAATATAATTCCTCACAACAATGAGTTAGAATTATTACCAGACTATGTTAAATTCTTAGAAAAAATTGGAGTAGATGGAGTAATAGTTGCTGACTTAGGAGTATTCCAAATAGTTAAAGAGAATACAAATCTTCGTATAAGTGTAAGTACACAAGCAAGTAATACAAACTGGCGTTCAGTAAAAATGTGGAAAGATCTAGGAGCAAAGAGAGTTGTACTAGCTAGAGAGATCTCTTTAGAAAATATAGCAGAGATAAGAGCTAAAGTTCCTGATATTGAATTAGAAGTATTTATCCATGGTGCTATGTGCATGTCAATTTCAGGAAGATGTCTATTGAGTAACTATATGACTGGAAGAGATGCAAATAGAGGAGATTGTGCTCAATCTTGTAGATGGAAATACTCTTTAGTAGAGGAAACTAGACCTGGAGAGTATATGCCTGTATTTGAAGATGATCATGGAACATATATTTTCAACTCAAAAGATCTATGTACAATAGAGTTTATTGATAAGATTTTAGATATCGGAGTAGATTCTTTAAAAATAGAAGGAAGAATGAAAGGTATTTACTATGTTGCTAACTGTGTAAAAGTATATAGAGATGCTATTGATAGCTACTATTCAGGAAACTATAAATATAATCCTAAATGGTTAGAGGAGCTAGAATCAGTTTCACATAGATCATATACAAATGGATTCTATATGGGAAGACCAGGAGTAGATGGACAAAACTATAATGATAGAAACTCTTATAGCCAATCACATCAATTAGTTGCTAAAGTAGAGAAAAAACTTCCAAATAATGAGTATATTTTAGCTATTAGAAATAGACTTCTTGTTGGAGAAAAACTTGAAGTAGTTAGTCCTGGAATAAATGTTAGAGAGATAACTTTACCAGAGATGATTCTTATGAATAGAGATAAGGAAGTTGAAAAGGTAGAAGCTGCAAATCCAAATTCATTTGTAAAAATTAAGTTAGATGAAGAATTAAATGAACTAGATATGTTAAGAAAAAGAATTTAAGTTGTTTAAAACTGGGTAGATTTAATTATTTACTCAGTTTTTTATATACAGGAAAATTATAATTTTTCATAAAAAAAGAGACTAAACTAAATTATTTAGAATAGTCTCTTTTAAATTATTTACTTATTAAAATTACTGAAGATTTAGGAGCTGTTTTATAAAAAGCGTCTGAAATTATCTTTCCATCTTCTAAGAAATTTTCACTGTCATCTTTAGAGGTATCAACTAAAAGTTGCCATTTTTTACCATTTAACTTAGGTAATTCAAAATTTAATTCCCCATGATAAGAGTTTAAAATAATATAGAATGTAGTATCACTATTTGAATCATATAAAGAAAAAGCTATACTTAAAGAGTAGTAAGAGAAGTCAGGGCAATTAAGTTTTACCCCATGAATTCCTACCCCTTTGTTTTTATTATCTTCTAATTCAAGATAATCTCTGTTTCTAAATATATTATATTTTTTTCTAAGCTTTATCATATTTTTAGTAAACTCTGTAATATCACTAAAATTATTTCCTCTTTCCCAATCTACCCAAGTAGAACGATTATTTTGACAATAAGCATTGTTATTTCCAAGTTGGGTTCTACCCATCTCATCACCCATTAAAATCATAGGCACACCTTGAGAGATAAATAAAATTAGTAACATATTTTTTAGTTGTTGCTTTCTAATAGCAATAATAGTTTTATCTTCAGTTTCACCTTCAGCACCATTATTATATGAATTATTATGGTTTTCACCATCTTGGTTATTTTCACCATTATTTAAATTGTGTTTATTGTTATAGCTAACAAGATCCCACATAGTAAAACCATCATGGCAAGTTATAAAGTTTATGTTACTATAAGGGGTTCTATCATTTCTTTTAAATATGTCTGGACTTCCAAAAATTCTTTTTAAAAGTTCAGTAACTTGTCCAAATTCTCCTTTAATAAACTTTCTAACAACATCTCTATATTTACCATTCCACTCACTCCAACCAGCTGGCATATCTCCAACATAGTATCCACCTAAGTCCCAACTTTCAGAAATCAATTTACAATGAGATAAAATAGGATCTTGTACCAATTCATTTAATAGAGAATTTTCTCCAAGCCAATGTCCCTCTTCGTTTCTACCTAAAATAGAAGCTAAGTCAAATCTAAAACCATCAACTCCCATTTCTAAATACCAGTATCTAAGAGATGAAACTATCATATCTTTAACAACTTTATTATTTGTATTTACAGTATTTCCACAACCAGAATAATTCATAAACTGTACATTGCTATTTTCTAACATATAGAAAGTATTTAAATCCATAGCTTTAAAATTATAGAATTTACCACCTTTTCCCCCTTCAGCAGTATGGTTGTAAACTACATCTAAAATTACTTCTATTCCATTTTTATGAAGTTCTTTTACTAACTCTTTAAATTCTACAATTTCACTATGTGAATCAAGTTTTTGATTTTTAGAGAACTTTTTAGTTAAAGCAAAAAAACCAATAGGATTATATCCCCAAATATTTTTTAATTTAGCTCCATTGTTTATTCCTATATTTCCAGTAAAATCATCCCATTCATACACAGGTAAAAATTCAACAGCTGTAACTCCTAAATCTTTTAAATAAGGAATCTTTTCTAAAAAACCAGAGTATGTCCCTGGAAATTCAACCATTGAATTAAAATTTTGAGTAAATAGTTTAATGTGAGCTTCATAAATAATTGTATCTTGCATGGGGATTTCTAAGTGTTTCTCTTTTTCATGTGAAAGTTTAATTGCTATACTTTTTCTATTTGAATAGTTTTTGTTATTAGTATAAGAAAGTGCGTAAGGATCTAAAATTTCAGGATAATCATCAATTTTCCAAGTATATAAAGTACCTTCAGATCCATTTTGTAAAAAGATATGCCAAATATCTCCTGTTTTGTTAATAGATGGGTCTAAAACTATTTTTTCTTTGGGAAGTAAATCTGAACCAGATTTATAAATATTTAAAACCACCTTTTTTTTATTTTTAGCAAAAATTGCAAAATTAATTCCATTACTCTCAACTGTAGCCCCTAATTTAGGAACACCTGCTTCCCAATTATACATATAATCTCCTTCTCCAATTTATTTATCTTAAAAATATTATATAATTTCTGCAAAAAAAAGTCAATTTTATAAACAAAAATGACTTTAAAAATAAATTTTTAGGTTATAATATAGAAAAAAGAGTGAGAGGAAATTAATTTATGAAAAGAAAATTTTTTGTTATTTTAATATCTATTTTTTTATCAACATTAAGTTTAGGGATGGAAAATTATCAAAAAATTATTTTGAAGGAAGTTAATATAGAAAGAGAAAAAAATCATTTAAAACCTTTAAAAATAGATAATTGTTTGAATAAAATTGCAGTGATTAAGGCAAAAGATATGGCTAAAGATAAGAAAATGTCACATACAAGTAAAAAATTTGGAGCTACCTTTAATTTAATAAAAAAAGAAAATATACATTTTACTAAGGCAGCTGAAAATATAGCTTCTGGACATAAAACTCCTGAATTTGTAGTGGAGAGATGGTTGAAATCTAAAGGACATCGTAAAAATATTCTAGGGAAGGATTATAGATTTATAGGGATAGGAAAAGCAAGTGATAATGAAGGGAAATTATATTGGGTTCAAATTTTTACCAATTAGAAGTTAAAATTAAAACCCCTCTATCTTGAAAATAAGAGTGAGGGGTTAATTAAAAGGTTATAATTCATTATTGGCGGAAGCGTGTAGGAATCGAACCTACCAACGATTTTCACCGCCAGACAGTTTTGAAGACTGTTGAAAACACCAGTTTCCATCCGCTTCCATTAAGACAATTTTTCTATCTCTTTTTTTAAACCTGATTTTTTTATCAAATAAAGTTCCATTTCATTATTATATAGTATTTCTTTTATTTTTTCAATATCTTTTAAATCTGCCCTTATAGAAAGTCCACAACTTGCCTTTATTTGTGATGGTAGTGGAATTATTCTACAATCAACACCAGCTTCTTTTAATAGTTTTTCATTTTTTATAACAAGATGAGTTGATTCAGCAGCTAAAAGTAAAAATTCCTCTTTTTTTATCATGGTTTTATTACCCTTTTAGCATTAAGTTGTCTCTCAACTATTGTATACATATTTGTGATATTTCCTACTTTTATCTCTTCAGTTACACCATAGAAATTAGCACAAGTACCACAAGAAAGAATTTCAACTCCATGAGCTTCAAGATTTTTTAAATCATTGAAGTTTTCAGAAGATTCAACAGCTAATTTTACTCCTTCATTATAGAAAATAATAGTTTTAGGTAGATTTTCCATTTCAGAAAGAGTATAGATAAATCCTTTCATTAGGATTTTTCCAAGTTCAGGATCTCCTTTTCCCATGAAAAGAGAGTCTATAACTACAACTGTATTTTCTTTTTCATCAAACTCTTGTAAATCCTCTTTTATCTTATTAATTACTATTTTAAATATATCTCCTGTTTCAGCAACAGTATAATCATATCCCATCTCTCTTGACATTTTTTGTAAATTTTCCAATGAAATCTTATTATCAACTGAAACCTCTACTTGCCCCTCTTCAATCTCTTTAAGAGCATTTTTAGTCATTATAATAGGGATAGGGCAAGTTTGTCCAATAGCATTTACTTTAATCATTAAAACCATCTCCTTTTGAAAGTAATATTCTATAGTTATCAATTCTTTTTGTGATTTTTTCTTCATCAAATTTCTCTAATAGTAAAAGAGAAATTTTTCTATTGCTATTTAAAAGTTTTGAAAAATCTCCTAAAGTTATTTTTGGATTTTTTTGTAGATATGATATTAAAATCTTTTTAGCTTCTAAGAAGAATCCTTTTAATATATATGTTTCTTCACCAAGATAGATAATAAAATTATTATCTACCATAAATTGATGAATAGTTTTAAAATTATCTAAATTATTAAAATTTTCAGCAACTTTATTAATGTTTTGT
>UQQO01000024.1 GCA_900543175.1 uncultured Fusobacterium sp. | reverse complement strand
ATTTTATTTTTATTAGGAATAATATTATTTTTCATAGTTAAATAATCTCTTATAAAATCAGTTATTTCAGAAAATGAAATCTTTCTTTCTATCTTTTTCCAATATTTTTCATATAACTCTTCCTGTATTTCTCTAGGATGTCCCATAAGTAAATAATTTCTAATTAAATCAGCATGCGTTAAATCTAAGCCTGTAGAATTAAGACTTTCAAATATTAATTGTGGATCTTCTTTATCTTTATCTAAAGTAATATAAACCATTGTTAACTTTTCTATTAAGCTATTTAGTTCATCTTCAGTTAATTTGCTTTCAACTATTCTTTGTCTAAAATATTTATAATTTTCTAAAATATTGTTTCCTTTTGCAATTTCTTCTATATTTTCTATATTCTCTCCTAGGATTAATTTATCAAAAATTTTAGTATCATCAGCTACTGTTTTTAATTTTACTTTATGTTTTTCTTCAATTTTTTTTCCATTATTTATAAGATAATCATTATATAAATCTTCTTTAAAATCTTCATCTTTAGCTTCATCATAAATGGCTTTTAGTAATAATAAAATTGTTGTTATTCTTTGTTGTCCATCTATAATTATAAATTCTTTAAAACTTGGACTTGTATTAATATCTACATAGACAATAGTTCCTATAAAATGTAACGATTTATTCTGATATTTTATATTTAATAAATCATCAAATAATTTTTTACATTGCTCTTCTTTCCAACTGTATTTTCTCTGATAAACAGGGATATTAAAAATTCTTTTTGTTTCCCCTAAAAATCCTAAAACAGATATTGTTCCTGCATTCATATTCTTTCCCACCTTTTTACTATCATTTTTATACTATATTTTTTATTGCTTTCAAAAAATAAAAAAGCTATACCTCTATCATATTATAAAGATATAGCTTTTAATTATTTACTATTTAGATTGAGCAATTAGTTCGTTAGCTTCAGCTATTATAGCATCTGCATCTAATCCGTGAGCTGAGATTCCTTCTCCTAAAGTTTCTCCAGCTGCGATCATACATCCGATACATCCTAATCCGTGTTTTCTGAAGATTTCAGCTAGTATAGGATATTGTTGAACTGCTTCTAAAATATTCATATCTTTAGTTATCATTGTTATCACTCCTTAAAATATATAGTTTTTTTACTCTCTAATTATATAAAAATTTACTTCTTATGTCAACTTTTTTCAATATTATCTTCCAACTACATTTAAAAGATCATGTACCCTTACAATTCCAACTAACTTTACATCTTTAAATACTGGTAAAACTGAGATTTGGCTCTCTCTATTCTCCATAAGTTCAAGAGCATCAATAGCCATGCTATCTTCACTTACCCTTGTAAAGTTTCTTGTCATTATATCTTTAGCTTTTAAATTAAAGAACTCCTCTTTTCTCTTCAAAGCTCTTCTTATATCTCCCTCAGTGATTATTCCTACCATTAAATCACCATTCATAACACAAACTGCACCTAATCTTTTTTCAGTCATAACTAAGATTACATTGTCTATGCTGCTCTCTTTATCACAAAATGGGATCTTGTCATCTTTGTGCATTACATCGCTGACTCTCATTAAAAGTCTTTTTCCTAAACTTCCTCCTGGATGGTAAAGAGCAAAGTTTTCAGGTTTAAAATCTCTCATCTTAATTAAAATTGCAGCTAGAGCATCTCCCATAACAAGAGTACTTGTTGTTGAAGACATTGGAGCTAGATTCAGAGGACATCCCTCTCTTTTTACTCCTATATTTAAAATCTTATCTGCTGCTCTTCCTAATTTTGAGTTTCTATTTCCAGTCATTGCAACTATTTTAGCACCAATTTTCTTTATAGATGGAAGTATTGCAACTATCTCATCACTATTTCCACTATTTGAAATAGCTAAAACAACATCATCTTTAGAGATCATTCCTAAATCCCCATGTAACCCCTCAGCAGAGTTCATAAAAACAGCATATGTCCCTGTTGATGCCAATGTAGCTGCTATTTTCTTTCCAATTAATCCAGATTTTCCTATTCCAGTTACAACTACTTTTCCCTTTGATTCTAAAATTATATTAACTACATCTATCATCTCAGAATCAATTTTTTCTCTTACTATTTTTAACTCTTCTATCTCTGAATCAAATATCTCTTTAGCATAATTAATTATATCCATCCCTTGTCACCCCTAATTATCTTCCTTTTACAAGGTCATCTATTTTTATTGCAACTTTTAGTATCTCTTCTAAATCAGAAAGATAAAGCATATTTGGTCCATCTGATAGAGCTTTCTCTGGATTAGGGTGAACTTCAGCAAATATTGCATCTACTCCTATTGCAAGTCCTGCTCTCATTAGAGGATAAACATACTCTCTATCTCCAGAAGTAGCTGTTCCTAATCCTCCTGGTTTTTGTACAGCATGAGTTACATCAAATACAACTGGGTAACCAAATTTTCTCATTTCTAAAAGAGATCTCATATCTACAACCATATTGTTATATCCAAATGTACTTCCTCTTTCACATAACATAACTTGAGGATTTCCACTTTCTTCCATCTTTGTAACTACATTTTTCATATCCCAAGGAGCTAAAAATTGTCCTTTTTTTACATTTACAGGAAGCCCTGTTTCAGCTGCTGCAATTAAAAGATCTGTTTGTCTACATAAAAATGCTGGTATTTGAAGTAAATCTACTACCTCAGCAGCCTTTTTACATTGCCATACCTCATGTACATCTGTAACAACTGGTACATCATATGTTTCTTTAACTTTTTTTAGGATTCTTAATCCTTCTTCTATTCCAGGTCCTCTATATGAGTGGATAGAAGATCTATTTGCTTTATCAAAAGATGCTTTAAAAATATATTTTATTCCTAATTTATCACAGATAGCTTTTATCTTTCCAGCAACTTCCATGACTAACTCTTCAGATTCTATAACACAAGGTCCAGCTATCAGTGTAAATCTATTATTTCCACCAATTTCAATATCTTTTCCAACTTTAACTTTTTTCACTTCGTTAATTAGCATTTTTCCCCCTTTATTTATTCTGTTTTTTTCTTATAATCTCACGTCTTGCAATCTCTCTATCATCAAAATGAATCTTCTTTCTTCCAAGAATTTGATAAGTTTCATGTCCTTTTCCAGCTAATAGAATTATATCATTTTTTTCAGCTAATTCTATCGCCTTTGAGATTGCCTCATCTCTATCTAAAATAACTATATGATTATCTTTTTTCATCCCAACTAAAATATTATCAATTATCTTTTGAGGATCTTCTGTTCTAGGATTGTCAGATGTAACTATTGCTAAATCACTTAAATTTTCAGCTATTCCACCCATTATTGGTCTTTTACTAGCATCTCTATCTCCACCACAACCAAAAACAGTTATTACTCTTCCTCTTTTTAACTCATTTATACTTTTTAAAATATTTTCAAGAGCATCTCCTGTGTGGCAATAATCTACAATTACTCCAAAATCTTGTCCACAATTTACAAGCTCATATCTTCCTGGTGCTCCCTTTGCTCCCTTTATCTTCTCTATTATTGTTTCCATATCTATTCCCAATAATACAGCTACTGAAATAGCTCCAAGAACATTATACATGTTGTATCTTCCTAAAATAGATAGTTTCATCTTACTTGTAAAACTGTCTATTTTTATCTCTACCTCTTGTCCATCTCCATGAAACTCTAATATCTTTCCTTTAGCTCTTCCCTCGTTGTACATTCCATAAACAATTCCACCAAAATCAAAGGATAATCTTTTTCCATAAAGGTCATCAATATTGATTACACAATTATTTTCACAACCTTTTTTCATCATTGTAAATAGTTTTCTCTTAGCTTGAAAATAATCTTCCATGTCCTTATGGAAATCTAAATGATCTAAAGTTAAGTTAGTAAACATAGCCACATCAAACTCTAGCATATCTACTCTACCTAGAGCTAAAGCATGTGAACTAACTTCCATAATCATATATTTTATCCCTTTTTCCACAGATTTTTTACACATCTTTACAATATCTAATGATTCTGGAGTTGTATTAGGAGCCTCTATTATCTCATCTCCTATTTTATATTCAACAGTTCCTATTCTTGATACATTTTCACTTCCTAAAATAGATTCAAGAAGATAAGTTGTTGTTGTCTTTCCATTAGTTCCTGTAATTCCTATTATTTTTAGATTTTTTTGTGGATAATCATAAAAATTTGAGGCTACTATCCCTAAATTTTTTCTCAAATCTTCAACTAAAATATACTCCACTGGAAATTTAGTCTCTACCTCTTTAGAAACCAATATACAAGTTGCACCATTTTTTACTGCTTGCTCTATAAAGTTGTGTCCATCTACAACTGCACCTTCCAATGCAACAAATATATTTCCCTCTTTTATTTTTCTTGAATCATATTCAATTCCTGTATAAACTTGATTTTCATTTTTCTCTTTTAAAACTCTATATTTTAATCCTGCTAATACTTTATTCATATATGCTCCTAAATTAAATAAGAAAATCAGTCAGCCTCACTTAGCTGACCATATTCTTCATATGTTATTTTCTCTAATTGTTTTTTATATTTTATAAGTTCATTTGTCAACTGAGTTTGCAATCGAAAAAATTTTTCATTTAATTCATCCATATAAACCCAGTCTGGATTCTCTTTTCTCATCTCTTCTTGTATTCTGATTCTTATAGTTTTTAATTGTTTTTTTATATCATTTGATTTTATAAGGAGATTCTCTCTCAACCCTATAATTTCATCTTTCTGTTTATTAGTTAGATTACTAAAGTACACAGTACACCCATCAACAACTATCTCATTAGCATATATAGGTATCATAGAAAAAAACAATGTTAATATTAGCAAATTGATATATCTCATAATTAGCCTCCAGTTTATACAGCTATTTTTTTAATTATATTAGACCTCTGTGTCATATTTGTGACAACTATATCCTTTTAATATAAATTATAAAACATCTGTAAAACCATCATTTTAACTGACATTTAAACATTTTCAATTTGCCAATCAATTTCCTCTTTTCCTAACATTTTTAGTATACTATTTATCTTTTTAAAGTGTCCACACCCAAAAAAACCGTTCCATGCTGAAAGAGGACTTGGATGAGCTGCCTCTAAAATATAATGTCTTTTCTGATCAATGAAAGCTTTTTTCTTTCTAGCGTTAGCTCCCCATAATACAAATATTACTGGTTCTTCTCTCCCGTTTAAATGTTTTATAATATTATCTGTAAAAATTTCCCATCCTATTTTTGAATGAGAGTTAGCTTCTCCTGCTCTAACTGTTAATGCTGTATTAAGAAGAAGTATCCCTTGTTTTGCCCAAGGAACTAGATACCCATTATTTGGGATATAGGTACCTAACTCCTCCTTTAACTCTTTATACATATTTTGTAAAGATGGGGGTGTCTTGATTCCAATATTTACAGAAAATGCCAATCCATGAGCTTGATTTGGTCCATGATATGGATCTTGCCCTAAAATTAAAACCTTACAATCTTTAAAACTTGTTAATTTCAAAGCTGAAAAAATATCATCTGGCTTAGGATAGATAGTTCTACTTCTATATTCACTTATTAAAAATTTTCTCAAATTTTGATAATACTCTTTTTGAAATTCATCTTTTAATATCTCATCCCAATCATTTCCTATATTTACCATATTTTCCTCCAATATTTCTCATTAATTTTCTGCTATTTTTAAACAATTAGGAAATCTCTTTTTCATTCCACAACCTGAACATTGTTTTCTACAATCAGGTGTTAAAGCTCCCTCTCTAGCTTTTTCATTCTCTCTAAGTAAGAAATTCTTATCTACTCCAATATCTACCATATCCCAAGGTAATTCTTGATCTAACTCTCTAGCACCTAGATAAGTTTTTTCCTCTATTCCTAACTCTTGAGCTGCTCCTATCCAAATATCATAGTTATCTCTATAATCATCTAGTTTAGCTCCCATTTCAAAGGCTCTTTGAATTAAATCTCCTGTTCTTTCATCTCCTCTTGATAATAATCCTTCAAGATAAGATTTTTTACTGTCGTGGATTCTAAGAGTACAATGTTTTGATCCTTTAAATAGATCTCTTAAAATCTTATGTTTTCTCTTCATCTCTTCCATGTCCATTTGCTCTGCCCATTGGAAAGGAGTATGAGGTTTTGGAACAAAGTTTGATACACTTACTGTTACATTTATTCTTTTACTAATAGGCAGACATCTTTTTAATACTTTTGTTGCTAAATCATAGATAGCTGCTACATCTTCATCAGTTTCATATGGTAATCCTATCATAAAATAGAATTTTAGATTTTCCCATTTTCCTCTGATTGCAGCTTCAGCAGTATCTAAAACATCTGCTTCCTCTACACCTTTATTTATTATATCTCTCAATCTTTGAGATCCTGCCTCTGGTGCAAAAGTAAACCCTGTTCTCTTTCCTCCACTTATATCATCAGCAACTTGAACTGAGTAAGGATTCATTCTCAATGATGGTAGAGAAATTCCTAGATTTTTGTTTTCATATTTACTTTTTAATTTTTTTATAAGCTCATCTATTCTACTATAATCACTACTACTTAATGAAGATAGAGAGATTTCTGAATATCCAGTATTTCTTATCATTTTCTCTATTAATTCACAGTTTCTAGTTAAACTTCTCTCTCTAGCTGGTCTATATACTATCCCTGCTTGACAGAATCTACAACCTCTAGTACATCCTCTTTGAATCTCAACAGATGCTCTATCATGTACAATATTTATGTATGGTACTAATTGATCATCATAAAACTCTGTTTTCTCTAAATCTTCAACAATAGCTCTTCTTATTCTTTTCTTTCCTTTGTGAAGTGCTGGAATATATACCCCATCAAGATCTTCTATCAATTGTAGTTTTTCCATCTTTGTTTTGTCAGAGTTTGCAACCATTCTCTTTGCAATCTCTACCATTACATCTTCTCCATCTCCTATAACGATGAAGTCTAAGAATTTCTCCATAGGTTTTGGGTTCATCATACAAGTTCCCCCTGCCATAATCAACGGATACTCTTCTCCTCTTTTTTCTCTCTCTAACGGTATCCCTGCTAAATCAAGAGCATTTAATACATTTGGATAACACATCTCATAAGATAGTGAAAATCCTATTATATCAAACTCTTTTAATGGAGTTTTACTCTCTAATGAAAACATAGGAATATTATTTTCTCTCATTATATTTTCCATATCTTCCATTGGAGCAAAACCTCTCTCTAAAGAGAATCCTTCTACTCTGTTCATTAAGCTATATAGGATTCTTATCCCTAAGTTTGACATTCCCACTTCATAAATATCTGGGAAAAATAGACACATTCTAATTTTAAACTCATCTTTATGAATACTATTTATCTCATTTCCTAAATATTGTGCTGGTTTCTCTACTTTTAATAAGTATTTATCTAAATTTACTCTCATCTTTTCCTCTCTTTTTTATAAAATTTATACTTTATTTTAACATTTTTAAAATGTTTTACCTACTTTTTTTATTTATCATCTAATTTTTGAAACTCTTGCATCTTTTTATCTTCACTTTTAATATGATGATTTTTACACAAAATAGCTAACTCATAATTTATATCTTTTAATTTATTAAATCCATCTTCACTATGATTTTCAAGTTCTCTATCTCCTAAAATAACTTTTTTCATTCTCTTGAATAAAGATGGACTTTTCTTTCCACAATCATGTAACAGTGCAAGTTTAAAAAAGAGTTTGTCATCTTTTAAAACCTCATTTTTCAATAAAAAATTATACAATCTAAATGAGTGAATCTTCTCATATCTAGACATAGAATTAAACATTTCAAACTCCTCATCAGATAATATAGTTTTTACAATATCATTATTTTTTTCATTGTATCTTCCAAAAATATATAATAATCCCTGTTTTATTCTACTTATTATCATATCTCTCTCACAATAATATTCTTATATATCTTCTTTAATTTTTTTATATTACTTCCATTTTTTCCTATAAATTCCCCTTTGCTCCCTTTCTTTACATAGAAAATATATAGGTTTTTATCTAATGTTCTCTCTGCCTCTAAAATATTTTCAACTTCCACTTCACACTTCTCTAAAATCAGATTTTTTAATTCCTCTTTCAGATATATCTTTTCTAAAGTTAGATATTTACCCATAAGAGCCTCTTTTTTACCAGTTAAAATATATCCTGACATTATTCTAACTTGCTTAGGCATAAATGAGTTCCCTAAAAATCTCAATTTTCCATTTTCATAGGTAATTTTTACCTCTCTAATATGTTCTTTTAGCTCTAGCCCTTTTTTATCAGTAAACTTACTTACATCATATGTTCCACTTAATTCTCTACACAGTTTTTCTATCTCTTCTTCTGAATTTTTTATTAATTTTTTAGGATAGCTATAGATATATTCTCTCTTTTCTATCATCTCTGGAAACACAAGATTTGGAAATGTCTTTTTTACCATTGTAACTTTTAGATCCCCAGTTGATAGTTGATTAAAACTATTTTTTAAATTTTCCATATCTCCATTAAAATTACTACTAACATAAAGTATATTCTCATTTGCACTAACTTTAGCATCTGTCCTTCCAGCTTGCTGAATACCCTTTGCCCATGAAAATCCTACTTTTTCCATAATCTCTCTGAAAACACCCTTTACACTTTTCTTCCCTGCCATCTCATCAAAAGAGTGAAATTTCTGTCCATTATATGAGATATAAAACATATACCCCCATTTACTTGTTTTTTCTATAGCTCTTATATCCAATTTTATCCTCCATAATTTTCAATTCTTTTAATTATACCATATATGTATAAGAAAAAAAAGATTAGCTATAAAAAGAAAAACGGTTAAAGTTTTGTAAAACACAAAGCTAAAACCGTTTATTTTAATTAACCTTTTATTATTTTTACAAGTCTACTTGTTCCTAATCTATCTGCTCCAAGTTCAACAAATTTTTCTGCATCTTCAAAAGAGCTTATTCCCCCTGCAGGTTTTATTTTAACATCTTTACCTACATATTTTTTCATAAGAGCTACATCTTCAAATTTAGCTCCTGAAGTTGAGAATCCAGTTGATGTTTTTATAAATTCTGCTCCTGATTCAGTAACAATTTCACACATTTTTATTTTTTCTTCCTCAGTTAAAAGACAAGTTTCAATTATTACTTTTAATATCTTTCCATTACAAGCTTTGTGAATTGCTTTTATCTCTTGAAGAATATCATCATATTTTTTATCTTTTAGATCTCCAATATTGATAACCATATCTATCTCATCAGCACCATTTTTTACAGCATCTTCAGTTTCAAAAACTTTTACAGCTGTTGTGCTATATCCATTTGGAAACCCTATTACTGTACAAATAGGTAATTTATCTCCAACATATTCTTTAGCTCTTTTTACAAAAGATGCTGGAATACATGCTGATGCTACATCATAAGTCATTGAATCATCTAAAATCTCTTTTATTTGCTCCCAAGTTGCAGTTTGAGCTAATAAAGTATGATCAACCATCTTTAATATCGCTTTTTTATCCATTTTATTCTCCTCTAAATTTTAAATTAATTTTTCTAATATAGATGTTCCAATAGTATTTTCTGGCATCTCAACTTCAAAATTATCTGCTATGGTAGCTCCAATAACTGCAAATGTATCAGCAGTTTCTAATTTACCAGATTCTTTCATTGAAGGTGAATAAGCTAAAAATGGAACTCTCTCTCTTGTATGATCTGTTCCTGTGTAAGTAGGATCATTTCCATGATCTGCTGTTATTATTAATAGATCATCTTCTCTTAATTTTCCTAATAAAACTCCCAAGTTCAGATCAAATTTTTCCAATTCTTCTGCATACCCCTTAGGATTTCTTCTATGCCCCCATAGAGCATCAAAGTCAACAAGATTTACAAAACATAATCCTTTAAAATCTCTATCTGCTATCTCTATAGTTTGCTCCATTCCATGAACAGAACTTTTTGATTTATTTGATTCTGTTATTCCTTCACCATCAAAAATATCATTTATTTTCCCTACTGAAATAACATCAAAATTACTGTCTTTAAGAACATTTAAAGTTGTTCTTCCATAAGGTTTTAAAGCATAATCGTGACGATTACTTGTTCTCTTAAACTCACCCTTTTTTCTACCTATATATGGCCTTGCTATTACTCTTCCAACTTTCCATTCATCTTTCATTGTAAGCTCTCTAGCAATTTCACAATACTTGTAAAGAGTTTCAAGCCCCATTGTCTCTTCATTTCCACAAATTTGAAGTACAGAGTCTGCACTTGTATATACTATTACATCTCCAGTTGCAATCTCATGTTCTCCATACTCATCTAATATTTCAGTACCACTAGCTGATTTATTTCCTACTATTTTATGACCAAATCTTTTTTCTAGCTCATCTATTAACTCTTTTGGAAAACCTGTTTCTGTAAATGTTTGAAAAGGTTTATCTATGTTAAGTCCCATCATTTCCCAATGCCCTGTCATTGTGTCTTTTCCTACACTTGTTTCTTTTAACTCTCCATAGTAACCTAAAGGTTTAGCAACTGGCTCTATATTTTTTAATCTGCATAGATTTGCTATCCCTAATTTTTGTAAATTTGAAATATTTAATCTATCTACTGATTCAGCTATATGTCCAAGAGTATTTACCCCTATATCTCCATATTTTTCAGCATCGTCCATAGCCCCTATTCCCAATGAATCTATAACAACTGTAAAAATTCTCTTATATCTTTTCACTGAATTTCCTCCAATCTAATTAACAAAAAGTTTCTAATGCTACTTTCATCATATTAACAAAAGCTGTTTGTCTCTCCTCTGCTGTTGTTACCTCTTTAGTTACAAAAGAATCTGATATTGTTAAAAGGCAAGCTGCTTTTTTTCCTAAAACTCTTGCATTGTGGAAAAGAGCAAAACTTTCCATCTCTACACAAGAAACTCCCTTTTCTTCACAAAGAGTTTTATAATAATTAGGTTCTCCCTCTCTATAGAAAACATCACTTGAATGGATTCTACTAACATGTAGAGGAATTTCTAATCTCTTTGCAGCATCTTTTATCTTTTCATTTAACTCTTCACTTGGTAATATAATATCTTTATCATAACCATTTTGAGTGTGTGCATAAGATGATTCACTCCATGCACTGTCAGCTAATACTACATCATAAACTTTTAGATCTCCTGAATAAGCTCCTGCTGATCCTACACGAATTATATTTTCAACTCCATAAACTGAGTATAGTTCATAAGAGTAGATTCCTATTGATGGCATTCCCATTCCTGATGCCATAACTGTTATCTCTTTACCTTTATATTCTCCAGTAAAAGCTAACATATTTCTAACAGAGTTCACTTGTTTTACATTTGTTAAAAAAGTTTCTGCTATAAACTTTGCTCTTAATGGATCTCCTGGCATAAGTACATTTTTTGCTATTTCTCCTAATTTTGCTTGATTATGTGGTGTCATATTACTTCCTCCTTATAAACTATCACTTGTAAAAGACATAGGCATAAGCTCTTCAATATTTGTTACTACAACTTCATCTTTTGTTCCTAACACTATTGGAGTATCTCTTTTTAAAAGTTCTACTAATACTTGTCTACATGCTCCACATGGAGTTATCAAAGTATTTCCCTTTCCTACTATAGCTATTGCCTCTATATCATCTTGACGATATCCATTTGAATATGCTTGAAATATGGCATTTCTCTCTGCACAATTTGTAAGTCCATATGAAGCATTTTCAACATTTGCACCTATAAAATAATTTCCATCTTTTGTTTTTACACAAGCTCCTACAAAGAAATTTGAGTAAGGAGCATAAGCGTTTTCCATTGCTTTATAAGCTCTTGATAAGATATCATTATATTTTACCATATTTCCTCCTAGAATAACATAATTAGTCCAACTATCATAGCACTTAGAACACTTACAGTAAATCCACCGATCATAGCTCTAAATACTAATTTAGAAAGTACTCCTCTCTTTTCTGGGCAAAGTGCTGAAATTCCAGCTATACAGATTCCCATACTTGAAAAGTTTGCAAATCCTGCAAGTGATATTGATAGAATAAGTCCTGTTCTTTCACTTAATTGAGATAAAACTGTTCCTAATTTTTGGAAAGCAATAAACTCATTCATTACAAGTTTACTTCCTAATAATTCTCCAGCAAGTCTCATATCTTCTCCAGTTAATCCCATTAAGAACCCTATTGGAGAGAAGATATAAGCAAATATTTTTTCAAGAGTTAAGTTAAAGTTTCCAAGAACCCCATTAATAAGAGCAACTATACTTATTACAGCTATTAGAGAAGCTCCTATTGCTAAAGCTGAAGCTAATCCATTTTGAGCTCCCTCTGTAATCGCATCTATTAAGTTCTCATTTTTCCCTTTATTATCCATTCTAACATCAGAAATTTTTTGAGTCTCTTCTAATTCTGGAAGGATAATTTTTGAAATTGCAATACTTCCCATTGGTACCAATGCACTAGCTATTAATAAGCTTTCCATAGGAATTCCCAATGCTACATATCCTCCAATAATTGTAGCTGACATACTTCCCATTCCTGATATTAAAACTACCATTATTTCACTTTCAGTCATAAAGTTAAGATATTTAGCAATAAGTATAGGACTTTCAGTTTGTCCTAAAAACATATTAGCCACAGCAACAAAGCTTTCTACTTGAGTAGTTCCCAATAATTTTCCTACTCCCTTTCCTATTATCTTAACAACCCAACCTAAAATTCCTAAGTAATATAATGCCGCAACTAAAGATGATAAAAATATTATGTTACACAAAACTGAAATTGCAAAAATAAATCCTGTTGCATTTCCAGGATTTGCAAGTGATCCAAACACAAATCCTATTCCATCTTGCCCATAGTTTAATACCATTGTAACTACATCTGACACTTTAGATACAACTGCTCTACCTAAAGGAAATTTAACTAAAAGAAAGGCAATAACAAATTGAGCCACTAATGCTTTTAAAATAACCTCTTTTTTTATTGACTTTCTAGCACTTGAATAAAGGTAAAGAGCTACAAGTACTAAAACTATTCCCAATATATTAACTACTATTCTCATTCCACTCTCCTATTTCTTTTCTTCACTATCAGTTTTAATCAGATTTCTAATAGCCTCTATTGTTACTCTTATAGCAGCATCTGTATCATGAACAACTGGATTTTCTAATCCTAATTTTTCTCTCTCTTGATTTGCTACTACTAAAAATGCAGAACCAACACGAACTCTTAAATGGCTTCCTACCACAAATAAAGCAGCAGATTCCATTTCAGAAGCTTTACATCCTAAACGTTTCCAAGCTTCCCATTTGTTTAATAACTCATAACTAACTGGTTTAGTTTCTGGTGAATGTTGTCCATAGAAAGAATCTTTACATTGAACTACTCCCACATGATAATCTTTTCCAGATGCTTTAGCAGCTTTAACAAAAGCATTTACTACATCTAAATCAGCTACTGCTGGAAACTCTATAGGTGCATACTCTCTACTTGTACCTTCCATTCTTATAGCTCCAGTTGCTACAACTATATCTCCACCCATTATTTCTGGTTGCATTCCTCCACAAGTACCTACACGTAAGAATGTATCTGCTCCAGATTTTACTAGCTCTTCTAAAGCGATTGCTGCAGAAGGTCCTCCTATACCCGTTGAAGTAACACTTACTTTTACTCCATCTAAATATCCAGTGTATGTAATATACTCTCTTGAATCAGCTACTAACTCTGCATTATCAAAATATTTTGCTATTTTAGCACAACGTTTTGGATCTCCAGGTAATATAACATACTTTCCAACTTCTCCATGTCTTATCCCTATGTGATATTGAACTCCATCTTCTGCATATTTCATAAATTATACCTCCAGATTTTTGTCTAACTTGTCTAATCAATTGTCTATAATTTATATTATCATCTTTAGCCTAATACTGTCAATATTTTTCTTACTCTTTTATCAATAATTTTGCTCTTAAAATGTACAAAATTTTCTACTTTTGTAAAAGATTATATCCCTCTTATTTTCAGAAAAAATATATTTTCTAAGATGATAGTTGTCTAATTTTTTATAAAATTATGTCGTTTTTATATGATTAATTTTAGTTTTATATATGTTAATTCTGATCATATCATCTTTTATTTATACTTTACTTGACAAATTTTGTTTAGTTTTATGTTGACAAAATTTTTAAAAAGTGATAGTATGGAAATATAATAAAAAGAAAAAAAATGTAATTTTGTACTCATTATAAAAATCTTTAATTAGTGGAACAATAAGGAGGCAGGAATATGTTATTTAAGACAACAGAACAACATGAAGCTTTACGTGCAAAAGTGAGAGAATTTGCAGAAACAGAAGTTAAACCTATAGCTTTTATGCTTGATCAACAAAATGAATTCCCTACAGAGGCTATTAAAAAATTTGGTGAAATGGGAATGATGGGACTACCTTATCCAAAGGAATATGGTGGAGCTGGGCTTGATACTTTAAGTTATGCTATTGCTGTTGAAGAACTTTCAAGAGTTGATGGAGGAACTGGAGTTATTCTTTCTGCCCATGTATCTCTTGGATCATATCCTATTTATGCTTTTGGTACTGAAGAACAAAAACAGAAATATCTTGTTCCTCTAGCTAAAGGAGAAAAACTTGGTGCTTTTGGATTAACAGAACCAAATGCTGGTAGTGATGCTGGTGGTACTGAAACAACTGCTGTTTTAGAAGGAGATCATTACATTCTTAATGGTGGAAAAATATTTATAACTAATGCTGACAAAGCTGATACATATGTAATCTTCGCTGTAACTACTCCTGATATTGGAACAAGAGGAATAAGTGCTTTTATCGTTGAAAAAGGTTGGGAAGGATTTACATTTGGTACTCACTATGACAAAATGGGTATTCGTTCTTCTTCAACTGCTGAATTAGTATTTAATAATGTTAAAGTTCCTAAAGAAAACCTACTTGGAAAAGAGGGACAAGGATTTAAAATAGCTATGGCTACTCTTGATGGAGGTAGAATAGGTATTGCTGCTCAAGCTTTAGGAATTGCTCAAGGTGCTTTTGAAAATGCTCTTGAATATGCAAAAGAGAGAGAACAATTTGGAATGCCTATTGCTCATCAACAAGTTATATCTTTCAAATTAGCTGATATGGCTACAAAATTAAGATGTGCTAGATTCTTAGTTTATAGCTCTGCTGAATTAAAAGATCAACATGAACCATTTGGAATGGAATCTGCAATGGCAAAACAATATACATCTGATATCTGTCTAGAAGTTGTTAATGATGCACTTCAAATCTTCGGAGGAAATGGATATCTTAAAGGTATGGAAGTTGAACGTGCTTATCGTGATGCTAAAATCTGTACTATCTATGAAGGAACTAATGAAATTCAAAGAATAGTTATCGCATCTCATCTAATTGGAAAGATGCCTAAAGCTAACTCTTCAGGACCTAAAAAACCTTCAGCTAAAGGACATGCAACAGGTTTACGTAAAAATATAATGTTTAAAGATGGAGATATGAAAGATAAAGTTAATGCTCTTGTAGAAGCTTTAAAAGCTGATGGATATGACTTTACAGTTGGTATTCCATTAGATACTCCTATTGCTATGGCTGATCGTATAGTTAGTGCTGGAATGGGAATTGGTGAAAAGGAAAATATGAAACTTATTGAAGATTTAGCTGTTCAAGCTGGAGCTGCTATTGGATCTTCTAGACCAGTAGCTGAAACTTTAAAATATGTTCCTCTTAACCGTTATGTTGGTATGTCTGGACAAAAATTTAATGGAAACCTTTATATAGCTTGTGGTATCTCTGGAGCTGGACAACATCTAAAAGGAATTAAAGATGCAACTACTATTGTAGCTATTAATACAAACCCTAATGCAGCAATATTTAAAAATGCTGACTATGGAATTGTTGGAGACTTAAAAGAAGTACTTCCTCTTTTAACTGCTGCTTTAGATAATGGAGAGCCTAAAAAAGATGCTCCTCCTATGAAAAAAATGAAAAGAAACATCCCTAAAAAACCTGCACCTAGCTATCCTCTTCATGTATGTAATGGTTGTGGATATGTTTATGACCCTGCTATTGGAGATGAAGAAAATGGTGTAGATCCAGGTACTCTATTTAATAAATTACCTGAAGATTGGATCTGTCCTCTATGTGGAGAAGAAAAGGATCAATTTATAGAAGCTTAAATTTTTTTCATAGTCTTGTAAATTAAGGAGGAATTATTCATGTATAATGTTAGAAAAGTAACTGAAGATTTATATTGGATAGGAGGAGATGATCACCGTCTTCATCTATTTGAAAATATACACCCAATCCCTCGTGGAGTTTCATACAACTCATACTTACTTTTAGATAAGAAAACTGTTCTTTTTGATACTGTTGATTGGTCTATTGGACGTCAATTCTTAGAAAATTTAGAACATGTTTTAGATGGTAGACCTCTTGATTATATGGTTATTAATCATATGGAGCCTGATCATGCTGCTATGATAGAGGAAGTTATGCTACGTTATCCAAAAGTTAAAGTTATTAGTAGTGAAAAAGCATTCTACTTTATGAATCAATTTGGATTCCATATTGACAGCTCAAAAACTGAAGTTGTAAAAGAAGGAGATAAAAAATCTTTCGGAAAACATGAGATACTATTTGTTGCTGCTCCTATGGTACACTGGCCAGAAGCTATGGTAAGTTTTGATACTACTAATGGAGTTC
This sequence comes from uncultured Fusobacterium sp., assembly GCA_900543175.1. Taxonomy (GTDB): domain Bacteria; phylum Fusobacteriota; class Fusobacteriia; order Fusobacteriales; family Fusobacteriaceae; genus Fusobacterium_A. Next base: position 3,845 of record UQQO01000024.1, on the reverse strand, counting down.
TATTCAGTGCAGATGCTTTCGGTTCATTTGGAGCATTAGATGGAAAACTATTTAATGATGAAGTTAATTTCGATCGTGATTGGATTGACGATGCTAGACGTTACTACACAAATATAGTTGGAAAATATGGACCTCATGTTCAAGCTCTACTTAAAAAAGCTGCTGGTATAGATATTAAAATTGTTTGTCCTTTACATGGTCCAGTATGGCGTAATAACCTTGGATACTTCATTGATAAATATGATAAATGGAGTAGATATGAGCCTGAAGAAAAAGGAGTTATGATTGTATATGCTTCAATGTATGGAAATACTGAAAATGCAGCATCAGTTCTAGCTTCTAAATTAGTTGAAAAAGGAATGAATAATGTTGTAATGTATGATGTTTCTAAAACTCATATATCTCAACTTATCTCTGAAACATTTAAATATAGTAATGTAGTATTAGCTTCTGTTACTTACAACTTAGGAATTTATCCATTAATGCACAACTATCTAATGGATATGAAAGCTCTTAATGTTCAAAATAGAACTTTTGCTATCCTTGAAAATGGTTCTTGGGCTTGTGAGTCTGGAAGATTAATGCGTGAATTTTTAGAAAATATGAGAAATATGACTGTGCTTGATGAAAAAGTAACTCTAACTTCTTCAATGACAGCTGAGCAAATTGGAGAGATGGATACTTTAGTTGACAGTATTATCAACTCTATGAAATAGGTCTTAATAGCAATCCTGTTATATAAATAAAAGGAGCTGTTGTAAATCAACATTATGTTGGTTTGCACAGCTCTTTTTATTGTTAAAATTATATTTTTCTATTTATCTCTATATGTGAATGCTCTATTGGCAGATAATGCTTATTATGAACCTCTGGATACTTATTTTTACTGTATAAACTTTCAGTTACTAAATAACATTTATTGCTCTCTGATATCTTATATTTTATAGCTGAAAAGTTGCCAGATTCAGAGTAAATCAGTTTTAAATTTGAGTGTCTAGCCTCTTCGTAGAGCTCTTTTTCTAAATATTTAAGTAACTCCTCTGAATTATTTAAGTCTATCTCTCTCTCTTTTATTGTCTCTACTGGTAAAATTGAAAGTGTATATGCCTTAGCCACTCCCTTAGATTTATACCATCTATCAGCAAAAATAATAACTGGAGTCTTTCTTTCTAAAACTTTATTAGTGTAATCTGTTGAAGGCTCTATTCTAAATTGAAATTCCACTTCATCAATAATATCATTTAAAGAATCATACACAGGATGTCCAAATGTTTCTAGCCCTTTCTCCCATTTAACACCATCACTTATTATAAAGTTTCCCTTTCCTTGAATATTTTTTATTATTCCATCCTCTCTTAAAAGAGTAAGTGCCTGTCTTAAAGTCATTCTACTCACTCCCATAAGCTTTGCTAATTCTGGTTCTGCTGGTAATCTATCTTCAAACTCTCCATCTTTTATTTTTTCATATATACTATCATATACTCCCACATATCTTAATTTTTTCTTTTTTTTCTCTAATTCTTTATTCTCTTTTTCTTCCATCTAATTTTTCCCCCATTTCTTCATATTTATAACCCCATCTATAAATAAAATTTATACTATTTTTTAGACAAATGCAAGTTTTTTTATTTTTCTATCTCTCTTTGTCTATTTTTTTGTTTATTTTTTATAGAAACTCTATTTTTGTTCCATCTATTGAATTTTCATAGTATAATATAGATATATTATTTAAAAAATTTGACGATTAGGTGAGTATTATGACTGCTGAAAAAAAAGTTCCAGCTATAGAAAAAGCTGATAAAATATTCAAATATCTATATTATAAAGATTCTGCAACTCAAAGTGAAATCTCAAAAGAGTTAAATATCCCTAAAGCTACTACAAATAGATTATTAGCTGTTCTTACTGAGCTAAAATATTTAAGTTTTGAAAATAAAAAGTATAAACTTGGAGAGATATTTTACTTTTTTTCAACAAAACATGAAAGATATACTTTAATAAAAAATATATCCTATCCTTATCTTGAAGAGCTTTCTTTAAAATTTAAGGAAACTTTTAAAATAAGTGTTTTGGATGAAGATAAGATAAGAAGTATTGCTAAAGTTGAAAGTAGTGATTTTATAAAAATTTCTGTATCTGAAAATGCTATTTTCCCACTCCATGCAGGTGCTGCAAGTAAGCTTTTAATCTGCCAACTAAGTGAAAGTCGTCTAAATAAACTTTTAGATACTACCCTTCCTCGTTACACAGAAAACACTATTACAGATAGAGAGGAGTTAAAAAAAGAACTTTTAAAGATTAATATAAATAAATTATCCTTTGATAATATGGAGCATTCAAAAAATATTAAAGCTGTTGCTGTTCCTATCTTAGATAAAAAAAATAGGATTATTGCTGCTGTTAGTTGTCCTTGTTTTCCAGATTCTTTGCCAGATGAAAGAGCAAGTAAAATTGTAAAAGAGATGAGAAAAGCTTGTGATGAAATCTCTAAAAGGTTGGATTACTTTAATAAATAACAATTACTTAATTATAATTTATTCTAATATCAGCTAAAATGGAATTTGGAGAAGAATATTAGAGAGAGTTACGAAATCTGACACTAAAAATTCTGACGTGTTTGAGACGAAGTCGAGTTTCAGAATTTTAGTCAGATGAGTATTACTCTCTCTTTATTCTACGACATGAAATTTAGCTGATATTTAAAATATAAGTTTTGATAACTTAACTTGACTAATAATCACTAAATACAAAGGTACTTTGTCAAAACCTAGCGATGTGCTAGAAAACTTAGCTTAACTAGATAAATTATAAATAACTTTAACTTAAAACTAATAAAAGTGATACATTTATAAAACTTAGTATTATTGAAAGAGATACTACATTTATTGCCAATTCCATATCTCCATCTGTTACAAAAACAAAAGTCAAAATATTATTTCCAACTGGAGAAAATGCACCTAATAGCATTATCTTTCTTCCCATCTCATCAATAGGAAGAAATTTTCCTATTATAAATGTAGCTATCAATATCCCTATAACTTTTATTGCTACTATTATTAAACTTAGCTTCAATTTTTTAAACTTAGGAGTAAAATAAGCTCCCAATGCTATCATAATAAGTGTCCCTGTCATCTCTGCTATCTCTTGCATTGTAATCTCTATTCCTCTTGGGAGTTTTAATCCTGTAATATTCAATACAAATCCAATTATCAATGCAATTATAAGAGGAGATTTTAGAAGTTTCTTTACTTTATCCATTGCTGTATCCTCTTTAGATGAAACAAAAATTGAATAGACAACAGTTGTAACTATAACTAAATTCCCTGCATCAAATAGAGATAATAGATATAAATTTTTCTCTCCAAAAAATACTATAAAAAATGGTAAAATAAAAGTCATATTCATTATCAAGGTAGCTCCACGAAAGACTTTTCTCTCGTCCTCGTTTAATTTTATTAACTTTGACAAAAAAAGTCCTGTTGGTATCATAAAAGCATGTATACATAGTGCAGATATTGGATATAATAACAGTTCTCTTTCTAACTTCATTCCACTTACTGAAAGTATAATTACTGCTGGGCTTAGAAGATAAAATACAAGCTTTAACAGTACTGATGCTTCTTCCTTTTTTAAAATATTCATAATTTTTAAAATGTACCCTATTGTAAAAAATAAAAATATTGGCAATAATTTTTCTAATATTATCTCTAACATTTTCCCTCCAAATTTTGATAAAAACTTTCATTTTTATTATACAATTTCTTTTATAAATTTCAATATTTATCACATTATATTTTTCCATATAAGAAATTATTTTTTTGTATATTTTTAGATAAACTTTTTAT
>UQQO01000023.1 GCA_900543175.1 uncultured Fusobacterium sp. | reverse complement strand
TTCCGTGGTCAACGTGTCCGATTGTCCCGATGTTTACATGGGGTTTGCTTCTTTCGAATTTTTCTTTAGCCATTTAAATTCTCCTCCTAATTGTATTTTTATATTTTATCGAATGGCACTTTTCAGTGCCATTCCTTTATAAATTTCTTTATATTGAAGAAAAATTATAATTATTTTCCTCTTTCTTCTTGAATAGCTTTTTGGATAGAAGCTGGTACTTGAATGTATTCAGCAAATTCCATTGAGTAAGTTGCTCTTCCTTGAGATTTAGATCTTAAGTCAGTTGCATATCCAAACATTTCTGATAGAGGAACTTTAGCATCGATGATTTTAGCTCCGTTTCTATCTGTCATACCACCGATCATACCTCTTCTTGAGTTAAGGTCTCCGATGATATCTCCCATATATTCTTCTGGAGTAGTAACTTCTACTTTGAATACTGGTTCAAGGATTATTGGATTTGATTTAGCAGCAGCTTGTTTAACAGCCATTGATCCTGCTAATTTGAATGCCATTTCTGATGAGTCAACTTCGTGGTAAGATCCATCATAAAGTGTAACTTTAACGTCAACCATAGGGTATCCAGCTACAACTCCACTTTCAAGAGCTTCTTTACATCCTTTTTCAACTGCAGGAATATATTCTCTAGGGATAACTCCTCCAGTGATTTTGTTAACAAATTCAAATCCTTTTCCTGGGTTTGGTTCAAGGATAATTTTAACGTGTCCGTATTGTCCTTTACCTCCAGATTGTTTTGCATATTTAACTTCTTGGTCAGTTGTTCCAAGAATTGTTTCTCTGTAAGCAACTTGTGGTTTACCTACTGTAGATTCAACTTTAAATTCTCTCTTCATTCTGTCAACGATAATTTCAAGGTGAAGTTCTCCCATTCCTGAAATGATTGTTTGTCCAGTTTCTTCGTCTGATTTAACTCTGAATGTAGGGTCTTCCTCAGCAAGTTTAGCAAGAGCGATTCCCATTTTTTCTTGGTCAGCTTTAGTTTTTGGTTCAACTGCAACTGAAATAACTGGTTCAGGGAATTCCATTTTTTCAAGAACTATTGGAGCTGATTCTGAACATAGAGTATCTCCAGTAGTAGTTTCTTTTAATCCAACTGCTGCTGCGATATCTCCACAGTAAACTGCTTCAATTTCTTCTCTTTTATTAGCATGCATTTGAAGAATTCTTCCCATTCTTTCTTTTTTACCTTTAGTTGAGTTAAGAACATAAGTTCCTTTTTCAACGATTCCTGAGTAAACTCTGAAGAATGTAAGTTTTCCAACAAATGGGTCAGTCATAACTTTAAATGCAAGAGCTGCAAATGGAGCTTCATCTGACATTTCTCTATCAATTTCGATTGATGGATCTTTCATATCAGTTCCTTTAACCATTGCAACGTCTGTAGGAGCTGGCATGTAATCAACAATTGCGTCTAGTAATGCTTGAACTCCTTTGTTTTTGAATGCAGTTCCACAAGTAACTGGAACGATCATGTTAGCTATTGTAGCTTTTCTTAGTGCAGCTCTGATCTCTTCTTGAGTGATCTCTTCTCCACCAAAGAATTTTTCCATTAGTTCGTCGCTTGTTTCAACAACTGATTCTAGCATGAATTGTCTAGCTTCTTCAGCTTCGTCTTTTAATTCTGCTCTGATTTCTTTTATTTCAAATTTTTGTCCGTTGTCTGAGTCAACTGGCCAAACGATTTCGTGCATTTCGATTAAGTCGATAACTCCTTCGAATTGATCTTCTGCTCCGATTGGTAATTGGATAGGTACAGGATTTGCTCCTAGTTTTTCTTTGATATCTCCAACACACATTGCGAAGTTAGCTCCGATTCTATCCATTTTGTTAAAGAATGCGATTCTTGGTACTTGATATTTGTCTGCTTGTCTCCATACAGTTTCTGATTGTGGTTGAACTCCGTCAACTGCAGAGAAAACTGCAACAGCTCCGTCTAGTACTCTTAGAGATCTTTCAACCTCTACTGTAAAGTCCACGTGTCCTGGTGTGTCTATTATATTAATTCTATGTCCTCTCCAGAAACAAGTAGTAGCAGCTGAAGTAATTGTGATACCTCTTTCTTGCTCTTGTTCCATCCAGTCCATTGTAGCTCCACCTTCGTGAACTTCTCCTAACTTATGTTCTACTCCAGTATAGAAAAGAATTCTTTCTGTAGTAGTAGTTTTTCCAGCGTCGATGTGAGCCATGATTCCAACGTTTCTAGTCATTTCTAACGAAACTTTTCTAGCCATTAAATTTTTCCTCCTCGAAAATTGAAAAAGTTAGTCTTTATCCTCTATAGAGAAAAATTAGATTTTATAGTGTGCGAAAGCTCTGTTTGCTTCTGCCATTTTATAAGTATCTTCTTTTTTCTTTATAGTTGCTCCGTCGTTATTAGCTGCTGCGATTAATTCTGCTGCTAATTTTTCTATCATACCATATTCTTTTCTTTGTCTTGTGTAAAGTGTTAACCATCTGATAGCTAAAGTTTGTTGTCTGTCAGCTCTAACTTCTACTGGAACTTGGTATGTAGCTCCTCCGATTCTTCTTGATCTAACTTCGATTTGAGGTTTGATATTTTCTAAAGCTTGTTTAAATACATCATACCCCTCTTGACCAGTTTTTTCTTTTATTAAATCCATTGCTGAGTAGAATATTCCTTCAGCGATAGCTTTTTTACCATCTAACATAATTGAGTTTATAACTTTAGTAACTACTTTATCTGAGTATCTAGAATCAGGTAGTACATCTCTTTTTACTGCTGCTCTTCTTCTTGACATTTTTAACTGTTCACCTCCCTATAATTACGCTTTTTTAGCTCCGTATTTAGATCTTGATTGTTTTCTCTTAGCAACTCCAGCTGTATCTAAAGCTCCTCTTATAACTTTATATCTAACCCCTGGTAAGTCTTTTGTTCTTCCTCCTCTTACAAGTACGATTGAGTGTTCTTGTAAGTTGTGTCCTTCTCCTGGAATGTAACAAGTAACTTCAATTCCGTTAGTTAATTTTACTCTGGCAACCTTTCTTAAAGCTGAGTTTGGTTTTTTAGGTGTAGTTGTATATACTCTTACACAAACTCCTCTTCTTTGTGGGTTTCCTTGTAATGCTGGTGATTTTTTCTTTTCTAGTAAAGTGTCTCTTCCGTTTTTTACTAATTGACTTAAAGTAGGCATTTTACCCTCCTTCCTATTATTTTTAATTTTTTTATATATATTATAACTTAAATATTATAATCACTTTGTTTCAAAAAGTCAATATATATCCTTTGCTTTTCTTTACAAATCTTTATTATTATACCACATTTTCCTAAATTTATAAAGTATTTTTTAAATTTTTTAGTTCATTTTCCATATTTTCCCATTCCTCCATAAGTGAAAGAATTTGAAGATCTAGTTCCTCTAGCTCATTTTGGATTTGAATTAGCTCATCAACATTATTTCTAACTCCTGCTTGATTGTACTCTTCCTCTTTTTTAGCTTTTTTCTCCTCTAATTTTTCTAAATCTTCTTCAGCTTTTATTATTTTTCTTTCTAATGAAGATATTCTATTTTTATTTTTCTTTTGCTCCTCAAAACTTAAAGCTCCTTTATTATCTTTTACCTCTTTAACTTCATCTCTTTGAGCAATATATGAGTTATAATCTCCTTTAAATAAAGTAGCTCCATCTTTTCTTACTTCATATATATTATTAACAACACAGTCTAAGAAGTTTCTGTCATGAGATACAACTAAAATTGTTCCTGTATAATCTTCCAATGCTTCAGCTAAAATCTCTCTTGAATATATATCTAAGTGGTTAGTAGGTTCGTCTAATATTAAGAAGTTAGGTTTTTCAAGCATAAGTTTCATAAAGGCTACCCTTGCCTTTTCTCCTCCACTTAAACTTCCTATCTCTTTATATACATCATCTTCAGTAAATAAAAATCCTCCACAAATATTTCTAGCTTCCTCTTCACTTAATGTAAAATGATACATTAACTCTTCTAAAACAGTTCTTTTAAGATTTAAACCTTGATGATTTTGATCATAGTAACCTATCTTAACTCTATCACCAATTTTAAATTCTCCCTTACTTTGTTTTTCCAATCCATTTATTATCTTTAATAAAGTAGATTTTCCAACACCATTTTTACCAATAACCCCTACTCTATCTCCTCTATAAATATCTAAACTAAGATTTGAGAATATCTCTTTTCCATCAAAAGATTTTGCTAGATCCTTTATTCTTAAAACTAAATCTACACTTGTACTATCTGTTTCAAATTTCAGTTTTATCTTTTTAGTTGTAATTACAGGATTTTCCATCTTCTCCATTCTATTTAAGATCTTTTCTCTTCCTCTAGCTTGTTTAGATTTTACCCCTGCTTTATATCTTCTGATAAACTCCTCCATCTTTCTAAGTTTATCTTGCTCTTTATCATATGCTTTTACTGCTCCAGAAAGGTAAGCCTCTTTTTGAATACTAAAATCTGTATAATTCCCATTATATGCTTTTAAAGTTTTTCCCTCTATTTCAAAAACTCTATTTACTACATTATCTAAAAAATAAACATCATGGGAAATTAAAATAAATGCTTTTTTATACTCTTTTAGCATTCTCTCTAACCATTCTATTGCACTTAAATCAAGGTGGTTAGTAGGCTCGTCTAATATTAAAAGTTCTGGTTCTTCTAATAGAATTTTCCCCAATGCTACCCTTGAAAGTTGCCCTCCAGATAGTTCTCCTATCTTGCTTGTCCACAATCTTTCTGCTAAGCTAAGTCCATTTAAAATTTGTTTTACCTTATATTCAATAGCATATCCTTCATTTTGCTCATATCTAGCAGTTACAACTCCTAATTCTTCCATAGTTTTATCAAAGTCATCTAAGTTCTCTGCTAAGATAATATTTAACTCTTGTATTCTGTGATAGTCCTCTTGCAGATTTGAAAATACTGTCATAAGCTCTTCAAATACTGTATTTTCTTTATTAAGAATTGGATTTTGTGATAGATACCCTATTTTTAAATTGTTTTTTTTAGATATTATTCCTCTTTGATTTGTTGCTGGATCTACCTCATCATATTCAAGTCCCATTAAAATTTTTATAAGTGTACTTTTTCCAGCTCCATTTACACCTATTAAACCTATCTTATCTTTTTCATCAATTGAGAAACTAATATTTTTAAAAAGTGTTTCTCCTGAAAATCCCATATATAAATTGTTAACTTGTAAAAGTGCCATCTTATTTCTCCCTAATCTTCTATATTTTCAATAAAAATCTTAACATAATAACAAAATATTGTAAAGTTTAAACTATTTTCTTTACCTAAACTTACAATTTATTTTTTCTTTACCTAATATCAGCTAAAATGGAATTTAGAGACGAATATTAGAGAGAGTTACGAAATCTGATGCTAAAAATTCCGACGTGTTTGAGACGAAGTCGAGTTTCGGAATTTTAGTCAGATGAGTATTACTCTCTCTTTATTCTTTGACATGGAATTTAGCTGATATTTAAAAGAAATAGGAAGAGTTAAAATTGACTAATTAACGTAAATAACAAAGGTACTTTGTCAAAACCTAGCGATATGCTAGATAACTGAGCTTAGTTAGATAAATTATAATTTTTAATTATTCTATTTTCTTTAATATTATTTTCATGATAAAATCAATTATAAAATTTAAATATCTAGGAGATGTTAATATGTTAAAAAAAATTTTCTCTTTAACTTTATTTTTTCTCTCTTTTTGTTATAGCTTCTCTGAAGGTGTGCAATCTAAAGAGTATAAAATAGATGAAATAAATAGGGTAATTGAAGAGCTAAAACTTCAACAGATGCACTTAGAATTGATGAAAGAGGAGATTGAAAAATCTAATATTGATCTTTCTAAAAAAGTTAATTTTAATGAAAACCGTCCTAAAATAGCTCTTGTTTTAAGTGGTGGTGGAGCAAAAGGAGCTGCTCATATTGGTGTTTTAAGAGTTTTAGAAAAATATCAAGTTCCCATTGATATAATAGTAGGAACAAGTGTAGGAAGTATTGTAGGGGGAATGTATTCTGTTGGATACTCTCCAGATGAGATTGAAAAAACTGTTCTTAACTTAAAATTCAACTCACTTTTAACTAACTCAAAGGATAGAAACCTAAAAAATATTGAAGAAAAAATAGAAAATGATAAATATCCTTTTACTATGAGTATAGATAAAAATCTAAAATTATCTTTTCCTATGGGAATTTTAAATGGTGAAAATATCTATCTACAATTAAAAGATATATTTAGTAGAGCTGAAAATGTTAAAAACTTTAATGAGCTTCCTATTGAATATAGAGCTATTACCACAGATCTTCAAACAGGTAAAGAGGTTATTCTTGCTGATGGTGATTTGGCTATTGCTACTTTTAAAAGTATGGCAATCCCTAGTTTTCTTGAACCTGTAAAAGATAATAATAAATTTTATGTAGATGGTGGAGTAGTTAATAACTTCCCTATAGATGTTGCCCTTTCTCTAGGTGCAGATATAATCATAGCTGTTGATATTACTGCTGAGACTTCTAAAATAAATGAAAAATCAAATCTTATTACTATTTTAGATAAACTTTCTACTTACAATGGTAATAGAAAAACTGAAACTCATAAGAGACTTGCTGATCTTCTAATTGTTCCAGATGTTAAAAACCACGATACTATTGACTTTGGAAATTTAAATGAATTAGTTGTAGAAGGAGAAAAAGCTGCTGAAAAATATGGTTATATTCTTGCTAATTTAAGCTCACCTAAAGACTTCAAAGAGATTAAAGATAAAGCTTTAAAAGAAGAACCTATTCAAATTAATAAAATTAAATTAGAAGGAAATAATATCCTTACTTTAGAAAAAGTTAATGATTTAAAACCTACTGTTAAAAATAGAAAGTTTACAAAGAATGATTTAAATGAATGGACTAAAAAGATCTATTCAGTTAGCTATATTGAACGTGCTTTTTATGAAGTTAATGATGACACTGTAATCTTTAAAGTAAAAGAAAAAGATGGAATTAATATAAGAGCTTCTTTAAACTATGCTTCAAATTATGGTGGATCTATGAATATAGCTGCTACAGTACCAAATTTTGGAATCTGGACAAGAAACTATACTATTAAAGCTGAGGCATCTAGTTTTCCTAAAATCAACTTTAATAATGTTACTTTCTATGAGGTTGGAAAATTTAAACTTTTAGGTGGAGCAAGTATAGGTTATGAAACAGATCCTCTATTTATTTATAGAAATGGAGATAAGGTTTCTACTTATACAACTAATAAATTTATAGCTTCACTATCTTTTGGTACTGCTATTTCTAATAGTGTAGTATCTGGAATATCTCTTGGTTATGCTAATAATGATAATAAATATTTAAGTGGAGATAGAGATATTTATAACTTTAATGAAAACTATCAAGCTCTATTTTCAAGTATATACACTTATGTTGATACTTTAAATGAAAGAAACTTCCCTTCTAAAGGGACAGTACTGCGTTTAGAGGGATTTAACTCTCAAGATATAAGTGGAAAAGAAACTAACTTAGGTGGTGGAATGTTTTCTGCTAATTTCTACACCCCACTATCTGAAAAATTCTCAGTAGGCTTTGGAGTTGCTGGGGGTAAAATGAGAGGGGAAGAACTTCCAAAAAGTTCACTATTTAGAATAGGAGGATTGAGAAGTTCAGAAACAGCTTTCTCCTTTGTGGGACTTCCTATGATGGGTAGATATGCTGATGAGTTTTATATTTTAAGAGGGGGTATTCAATATAAATTAACTGATACTTTCCATCTTTTAGTAAAATATAATATGCTAACTTATTCATCTGACTCACTACCTTTCCAAGATAATTACTCTATTGGTGATAGAAAATATCATGGTTATGGTGGTGGTATAGGTTGGAATACTTTCCTAGGACCTATTAGTCTTTTCCTTTCAAATAATTTAGATGATTCTTCGCCATTATTTGAAGTTTATATGGGATATACTTTCTAAAATAAAAAACTACACTTAAAATCTTATTAAAAGATAATAGGTGTAGTTTTTATTTTAACTTATAATATATCTAAAATCCCTCTTCCATTACAACTTGGGGTACTACTTCTATTTCAAGCTCTGCTAAACTAGCTTTAACTAAGATAACCTTCATCTTATCCCCAATACTAAAGATATTTCCATTGTCCATATCTTTCATTACATACTCTCTATCATCAAATTCATAATAGTGTTTAGCTGAAACAACATCCCAGAAACATTCTATATGTTCTTCAGTTTCAAAGAATACCCTCTTATTACTAAATCCTACTACAATAGCATTGTACTCCTCTCCAACTTTATCCATCATATATTCAACTAATTTAATTTTTACACTTTCATCTTCTGCTTTCATTGCTACTCTCTCTGTTTTAGAAATATGCTCACAAATTTGTGGCAATGTTTCCATACTCTTAACTATAGCTTTTTTACTTGGATATCCATGTAGTACAGAGTTTAGTATTCTATGAACCATTAAGTCAGAATATCTTCTAATTGGAGATGTAAAGTGAGTGTAATATCCTGATGCTAAACCAAAGTGTCCTAGATTGTCAACTGTATATTTGGCCTGTTTTAAAGACATCAATATCATCTTATGTACCAAAAGATTTATTCCCTTTTCTTTAGAGTCCTCTATTATTTGTTGGAATTGTTTTGGATGTATCTCCTCTGCTGAATGGATTCTATACTTAAATTTACTTAATGTTTCATTTAAGTTTCTTATTCTTTCAGGATCTGGTTTCTCATGTGTTCTATATATTGATGGAATCTCTAACCAGAACAGCTTCTCTGCAACAGTTTCATTAGCTGCAATCATAAAATCTTCTATTATTCTTTCAGATTCTCCTCTATCCCTATTTTTAATATATTTAACCTTTCCATCTTCATCAAGCACAAGTTTTATCTCTGCTAAATCAAAATCTATACTTCCTCTCTTATGCTTTAACTCTCTTATTATTCTAGAAAGTTCCAACATAGTCATTACCATATCTTTTATATCACTGTACTCTCTTACAGCTTCCTCTTCTCCAGCTATAATCTTATTTACAGCAGTATAAGTCATTCTTCTAGCTGTTTTTATAACTGATTTATATGTATCTGAATCAACTATTTTCCCTTCTGGAGTTATCTCCATTTCACAAGTAAATGTCAATTTATCTTCATTAGGATTTAAAGAACAGATTCCATTTGATAATTCTTTAGGGAACATTGGTAACACTCTATCTACAAGATATACTGAGTTCCCTCTCTTATATGCTTCCTCATCTAGCATTGAACCCTCTGGAACATAATAAGATACATCTGCAATACTTACTATCAATCTATAATTTCCATTTTTTAATTTTTCTACATAAACAGCATCATCTAAATCCTTAGCATCTTCACCATCTATTGTTATAATAGGTAGATCTCTCAAATCTCTTCTCTTAGCAATCTCATCTTTTGAAACTGTTGATGGAATATTTTTAGCTTCAGCCATTACTGCTTTAGGGAAAACTTCTGACATACCCTCTCTTAAAATAAGAGCATCTATCATATTTTTAGTATTATATGGATCTCCTATTACCTCTATTATCTCTCCTTCAGGTTTTCTATCATTTCCACCCCAAGAAGTAATTTTTACAACAACTAATTGTTGATCCTTTGCATTTTTCATAAGTTTATAAGGGATATATATATCCTTTCCAAAAGAGTGAGTTGGTGTTACAAAACCAAAACTATCATTTTTTTGTAAAATTCCAACTACTGTGTCTTTCTCTCTACTGATAATTTTTACAACTTCTCCCTCTTTCTTTTTATCTCCATTTAAACCTGCTGTTATCTTAACAAGAACAGTATCTCCATCTAAAGCTGAATTAAAAAATGGTTTAGGTATAAAAATCCCCTCATCTTTAGTATCTACAAAGGCAAATCTATCTTTTATTATGCTAAAAGTTCCCTTTACATATCCTAAATTCTCAGGAATATTATATTTTCCTCTATTATTTCTCATAAGCTCTCCAGAGTCTATCCATCTATCTAAGATATCTCTATTCTCTTTTTTGCTCTTTGGAGACCACCCCATAAGTTTTGTTATCTCATCTAATTTTAACCCTTTTCCCTTATACATTAAACTTTTTAATTTTTCTAACTCTTTTTCTAAATTCATTTTTACCTCCCATTACTATTTTCTGCTAACCAATCTCTCATCTCCATAGTATTTTTATGAATTTTTCCTCCTATACTGGAAAGATAATTAGTTTTTCTATCTATTTCAAAAATAATTCCCTTATCTAAATCTTTAGCAACTTCTGCCCTAATATTTTCAACTCCTGGATAATCTCTATTTTTCTCAATAGCATCTGCAATATATATTATTCTGCCTAAAGTATCTAGCCCCTTTTTTCCCACAGTATGATACTTTATTCCATTTAATATGCTCTCATCAGATATTTTAAACTCATCTCTTGCAACTATATAACCTACAAATCCATGAAGTATCTCACTTATATCTATGTCCTTTTCTGTCAATTCATCAGAAAAATTCTCTCTACAAATTTTCTCCATCTCTTTTATTTCCATTTCTTTAGCCACATCATGTAAGATAGCAGCTATTCTACATTTTTCCTCATCAACTCCATATTTTTCTGCCAACTCAGCAGCTTTTTCCTCTACTCCTAGTATATGTATATATCTTTTTTCCTTTACTCTCTTTTTAACTTCTTCTCTTAATCTCTCTAACATTTTTTCCTCCATAGGATTTTTTAATTTATCTCCTAATTTTAGTTTAACAGATTATTTTAACTTTGCAATCTTTTTATCAAAATAAAAAAGATAACTACAGATTTTTTCAACCTTTAGTTATCTTTTTCATACTTTATTAATTGGGTGTATAATTTTTGGTGTTGGTACTTAAATGTATTAACACCTTTTTTACTTTTTTGTTATCTATGTCAGAATTCTTACACAATTTTAGATAGATTTTCATGAATATTTTAGTAATAAGCTACTGCTTTTTTACCATCAAATACCAAACCAATTTTAATTATATCTTTTATTCCTTCATTTATTAGTAAAGTATCATATTTCTTTTTTTCTATCTGCTCAAGAGCCTTTGATGCCTCTTTCTCAAGATTTTGTGTTTTGGCTCTTTTCAACTCAAATATATATCCTGACCATTTTCTATTTCTTGGTATTAATACTATATCAGCTCTACCATATCCTGTTTCTGAATTTGGTTTCATTTCATAATAAGCATCTAAGGCATAGAAAAATCCTGCAAGTAATGTTTGATACGGATTTTCAAGTTTTTTATTCGTATCATAAAAACTCATTGCATTAAGTACAACCTTTTCTAAAATTCTTACAATAGTATTTATATCTTTACTTTCTAAAGCTGCTTTCATACTTGTTATATTACTTTTCTCTTTAAATACTATTTCAGCAAAAAGTCCTTTAAAAAATGATTGAATTTCTTTATTAGGAATTTTTATTAAATACGATTCATTATTTATTTTCTCTTTTACAGTTAGGTATCCTGAAAATAGCATAAGCTCCCAAAGTCTATTTGGGTCTAAATCATTTCCTAAAGCTATATTTTCATTAACATATATAATTTTTTCCTGCCCTCTTACTAAATCGTCCAAGTCTTCAAAAACTGTTCCATCTGAAAGAAGTAATAATTCTTTAATTAAAGCATTTCCTGAAGTGTTTATCCAATAAGCATCTAATTTTTTATATTTTATATATTTTAAAATACTCCAAGGATTATATACCTCCATATTTCCAAATTTATAACCATCATACCATGACTTAACATCTTCTAATTTGTCTTCAACTTTGTATTCAATTAAAGCATTTTCAACTTCATTTTCTAAAAGTCCAAAATATTCATCATAAGCTTCATCAAGTATTGTATGAGTTTCAATATTATTGAGGTCAGAGAATATTCCTGCTTGAGCAACTCTTATTGCTCCTGTAAGAACTCCCATTTTAAGATTTGAATTAGTTTTTAAATACAGAACACAGCATATAGAGGAACACTCTTTATTCCATTTTCAAATCCAAAATTTTTTCCTGAAACTCTTATTGAATATTTAGGAGAATATTTTTTTATATAGTTATTAAGACTTGTAGCTCTAACATGTTCAGCACTTTTTACCTCTACTGGAATAATATTTCCCTCTTTATCTTGAATTATAAAATCTATTTCTAAAGTTTGATTTTTCTCGAAATAATAAGAGGTATAGTTATTCATAGCTAAAGCTGAACAGACATAATTCTCAGTTAATGCCCCTCTAAATTCTGCAAAAGTATCATTTCCATATAAAATTATATTAGCAGGTATCTCAAATTTTGAACATAATAACCCTGTATCAGCTAAATATATTTTAAACGATGAAGGCTCTGAATAAGCTTTTAATGGTAATTTTCCCTCTGTTACTTTAACACATTTATTAATTACTCCAGAAGATACAAGCCATTCAATAGGAACTTCATACTCATTTGCCCTTGCTCCAGATTTAATAACCTTATATTGAAATTTTTTATTTTCCTTTGCTAATTGAGCTGGTATACTATTAAAGGTATTCATTATTTTTACAGTTTCATAAGGTGTTGCATATTTTGCCATATCTGCAATATATGAATCATTTAGAGTTTTCTGTGATGAATAAACAAAATCAAAATTTTCTGTTTCTATATAATCTAATATAACCCTTGGCATTCCACCTATAACAAGGTATTTCTTATAATATTCCATAGCTTTATCATGTAAAGAAAATATCTCATTACTATTAAAATGTTCTCTTATCATTTTAGAAAGTTCTATTTCATTTAAAGCCCATAAAAACTCTTCAAAATCCATAGGATACATTCTTAATAATTCTACTTTCCCTACTGGAAAAGAATAGCTTTCTCTATTTAATGCCACTCCTAAAAGATTTCCTGCACATATAATATCATAATTAGGTTTCTCTTCATAAAAATATTTTAAAGAAGTTAATGCTTTTTCACTAGCTTGTATCTCATCAAAAATAATAAGTGTTTCCTTTTCTAAAATAGTACTTCCTGAAAATACTGAAAGCTCTCTTATAATTCTTTCAGGATTCAAATCCTTTTCAAAGATTCTATTTAGATCCTTTGAGTTCTCAAAGTTAAAATAAACACTATTCTTATAATTTTCTTTTCCAAAAGAAAAAGCTATATAAGTTTTTCCTATCTGCCTTGCACCATCTATTATAAGAGGTTTGTGATTTTCTCCATTTTTCCATTCAATTAATTTTTCTTCTATTTTTCTCTTCATCTTTTGCTCACCTCTTAAAAAATGTTTTTTATATATCTTATTTTATCATAAAAAATGTTATATTGATACACTTTTTATTTTTACGATTTTAAAAATCTCTCACAACATAGTATAATAATAAATTTATCATCTCTTGACTATATTTTTCTAAAATAAAAACCACTCTATAAAAATTTAATGCAAAAAAAGAGAAGCCTATTTTGGCTTCTCTAAAATTCATTAAATGCTATTATTTTGCTTCGTAAACTGAAACTTGTTTTTTGTCTTTTCCAAGTCTTTCAAATTTTACATAACCATCAATTAAAGCAAATAAAGTGTGGTCTTTACCCATTCCCATGTTGTTTCCTGGATGGAATGCAGTTCCTCTTTGTCTAACGATGATGTTTCCAGCTTTTACAACTTCTCCATCATATTTTTTGATTCCAAGATATTTAGGATTTGAGTCTCTTCCGTTTTTAACAGAACCTTGTCCTTTTTTATGTGCAAATAATTGTATATTTAAAGTAAATTGCATCTATTTTTCCTCCTTCTCTACAAGCTTTACATTTTTAGGATATTCTTTTGATAAATTTTCGACCATCAAAGCCATGCTTTCTAAAAGAGCATCTAATTCTTTTTCTTTTCCTAAAGTATTCATACCTCTCATATCTACCATTAAGTATCCATCAGAATCAATTTCAAATTTAGGCATCAGATCAAGAACATCTTGTATCCCTCCCAAAGGCAGCTGTAATGCCATTGAAAGTGCAGCACAAACTATATCCTCTCCATACTCAGCATACTCTGAATGTCCGGTAGCTTTGTACCCTACAATTCTACCATTTTTTCTATAAATTGTAACTTTTGTCATAAAACAATTAAGCGTTTATTGAAGTAACTTTGATTTCAGTGAATAATTGTCTGTGACCTTTTTTTCTGTGGTACCCTGTTTTTGGCTTGTATTTGAAGTTAACTACTTTAGCACCTTTACCTTGAGCTACTACTTCTGCTACAACTTTTGCTCCTTCAACTACTGGAGTTCCAACTTTTACAGTTTCTCCATTAGCTACTAAAAGAACTTCAGTTAATTCTACAGTTGTGTTAACTTCAGCATTTAATTTTTCTACTCTTAATACGTCACCTTCTGCAACTTTGTATTGTTTACCACCAGTTTTTATAACTGCGTACATCTTAACACCTCCAAAAGTATTGCAATCGCTGGTTAGGGTTGCTGATGACCCTTTCCAAGCGTAATCTACGGTAAAGTATATCATAATATATGTATTATGTCAATAAAAATAAGGGAAAACTACTTAATATTTATTTTAGCTCTCAATAAATATTTATTGCAATTTTATAAAAAACAGTATATTATTTACTAAGATAGTAAATAATATAATCAAGGAGAAAAATATTGATGTTTCAAAGAACTGAACTTTTAATTGGAAAAGAAAATCTTAATAAACTTCAACATTCACATGTTATAGTTTTTGGTGTTGGTGGAGTAGGTGGATTTGCTATTGAAGCTCTTGTTAGATCTGGAATTGGTGAAATCTCTATAGTAGATTTTGACACTGTTGATCTTACTAACTTAAATAGACAGATAATAGCTACTCAAGATAGTATTGGGAAACTTAAAACATCTGTGATGAGAGATAGACTTCTTTCAATAAATCCCAATGTAATTGTTCATGAATTTCCAGAAAAATTTAGTATGGAAAATAGTGATCTGTTTTTTAAAGATAAAAAATATGATTATATTGTTGATGCTATTGACTTAGTAACTTCTAAGTTAGCATTAGCTGAAATAGCTAAAAATTTATCTATTCCTATTATCTCATCAATGGGAACTGGGAATAAGATTGAACCAACAATGTTAGAAGTTGCCGATATTAATAAAACATCTGTTTGTCCTTTAGCTAGAGTTATGAGAAAGGAATTAAAAAATAGAGGTATTAAGAAATTAAAAGTAGTCTATTCAAAAGAACTTCCAAGAAAGCCTTTCAATGAGAGTGGAAGCAGAGAAAAAAAAGTAAATGTTGGAAGTATAGCTTTTGTTCCTTCAACTGCTGGACTTATAATAGCTAGTGA
Organism: uncultured Fusobacterium sp.; assembly: GCA_900543175.1. Classification (GTDB taxonomy): domain Bacteria; phylum Fusobacteriota; class Fusobacteriia; order Fusobacteriales; family Fusobacteriaceae; genus Fusobacterium_A. The sequence goes on along the minus strand of UQQO01000023.1, from coordinate 5,372 downwards.
AGTTGTTAAGGATCTATGTAATTTTTAGGAAATTTAGGAGGAAAAATGAAAAAGATAGGAATATTTTATGGTACTACATCTGGAAATACTACTGGTATTGTAGATGAGATGGAATTTTATTTAAGAAAAGATGATTATGAAACTTTTAATGTTGCAGATGGAATCTCTCAAATGAAAGATTTAGAAAACCTTATTCTTGTATCTCCAACTTATGGAGTGGGAGAGCTTCAAGCAGATTGGGAAAATGTACATAATGAATTTAAAGCCATAGATTTCACAGGTAAAATTGTTGCAATAGCTGGATTAGGAAATCAATTTGCTTTTGGTGAATCATATGTTGGAGCAATGAAAGTTCTATACGATGTTGTTGTTAAAAATGGTGGAAAAGTTATTGGATTTACTTCTACAGAGGGATATCATTATGAAGAATCTGAAGCTGTTATTGGTGATCAATTTGTAGGACTTGCTCTTGACGAGGGAAATCAAGGAAATGATACTCCTGAAAGAATTGAAAAATGGATAGCAGATATTAAACCTCAATTTAATTAAGAATTTAAAAAGCCTCTCTAAAAAAAGAGAGGTTTTTCTATTATTACATATATACATATTTTATGGAAGTTTATATCCATATTTCTCCAACACATCTAATGGAAACTCCACTCTAACTGTTAGCAGTGGATCTACAACTTGACATACAGCCATATCTGAAAGTAGTGACATCAACATTCCTGTCCTTACATCATCTTGTTTTGTAGCCTCTTTTACAAATTCAAACATCTCTTTAGCTGCCATATCTCCTGCTTTATCCAAATCCTTTGCTGATTGAATAGACATAACCTTTCCTCTTGAATGTAAAAATGGTGTTGGTAGTTTTATATTCTTTAATACACTTACTTTAACTGTTATCTCTCCAGCTATTTCTAAACCACAAATAAATACCTCTCCATCTCCCATAAGAGCATGAATATCCCCCATTGATAAAAGTCCACCTTTAACATTTACTGGTAAATATATTGTTGAACCCTTAACTATCTTTTTACAATCCATATTTCCACCATGTTTCCCAGGTGTTGTTGTAGGGATTCCCTCTTTTTCAACTGGAGCTGTTCCTATAACTCCTATCATAGGATCTGCATCTAAAATTAATTTATCATCAAAATATATCTTATTATCTTTTACTTCAAAGATTATAGCCTCTCTCTTTTCATATTTTTCATGAAAAACTCCTGCTGTTGTAGAGGATCTCATAACTCCCCAAGAACGTAACTTGATATCTTCTATCTCTATCTTTAATATATCTCCAACCTCTGCTCCTTCAACGTACAAAGCTCCTGTTACTGGATTTGAAAGTCCCTCTCTATCTCCTAAAGGTCTTTCACTACTTGTAATGGTATTATCATAACAATCTCTTGTTTCAAAAACTATTGTATCTCCACTTTTACAATATCCTGCTGGCTTATTATCCCATTTCATTATATCATTTACAGTTTCTTTAGTAATATAAAGCATTGTTACCCCTTTTTTATCATAAGAATAGCTGAAGAAAACTTCAGCTACTCATCATTCTATTATCTTTGTACCTTTTTAAAATCCTCTACAAAATCTCCTATATATTGGATTACATCTTTTAAAATTCTTTCTCCTAGTTCTTTAGTAGAATTTTTAGGATCATATGGTCCTATCCATCCATGAGGAACTACGCTTTTAAAATCTCTTACTATTTTAACTGTTCCATTTTTATATGTCAAAAGTGAAATATATTTATTTTTAATCTCTTCTGAAAGATCATTTATTATCAAAGGTTCACAATAAGAAAGATTTACTGAACTTTCATCTACTGCCATAGCTACACTTGTTTCTTGAATATCTCCATGTCCACCATCATAATCTGGACTTAAAAGTTTAGCCAAGTTCCACCAATCTATTGTAGCTACTATTCCCCCTTTTTCATAAGTATCTAATCCTACTTGATCTAAAGCAGCTATATTTCCACCATGTCCATTTACAAATATAAATTTTTTAACTCCGTGTTTTAACAATGATTCAGTAATTGAATTTAAAACTCTAATTAAATTTTCTGTTCCGATATTAATTGTTCCTGGAAAATCTTTAATTGATTGACAGTTTCCATATGGAATTGGTGGTAAAGCTAAAATATCGTCTCTTTTAGATAATTCTTTAACTATATAATCTGGAATTATATAATCAGTTCCCAAAGGTGCTTGAGCACCATGATATTCTACACTTCCTATTGCTATCATTGCTATTGGTTCTTTTTTTATAAATTCTACTGCATCTTTTGCTGGTACATTACTTATTTTCATAAATTTTCATCTCCTATTTAATTTCTGCAAATTCTATATTATATAAATCAAAGAATCCTGTTGGATGTAATTTGAAATTTGTAACATATTTTTGCATTCCTACATTTTGATTAGTATACACCATAGTTATAACTGGTACTTCCTCTTGAACTATTTTTTGTACCTCTTTATAAGCTTCTTCTCTTTCATTTTGATCAATTGATGTTCTTGCTATATCTAAAAGTTCATCAACTTTTGGATTTGAGTAAAATGCTCTATTTCCTGGACGTCCATGAGCTGAAGTATGGAATAATGGATATAGTCCATAATCCCCATCTCCTGTTACAGTTACCCATCCAAGAATAAACATATCATGTTCTCCTCTTGCTGTTCTATCTATATAAGCTCCCCACTCTAAAGTTTCAATGCTTGCTTCAATTCCGATAGCTTTAAATTGATCTTGAAGAATAGTTGCTATATCTTTTCTAATAATATTATCATTTACCCAAATACTTGTTTTAAATCCATTTGGATACCCAGCTTCTGCAAGTAAATTTTTAGCCTTTTCTCTATTAAATTCATACATTTTAGCATCTTTATTATATCCAGGAATTTTTGGTCCTATTGGTGAATTTGCAGGAACAGCCGTATTTTTATATGCAACTTCTATGATATCTTTTACATTTATTGCATATGCCATTGCTTGTCTCACTCTTACATCATTAAAAGGTGCTTTTGTTGTATTTATTCCTAAATAAGAATTTCCTAATGATGCTTCCATTAAAAAATTAAGTTTTTTATTCTCTTTTATTTTATCTATGTCTACAGGTTCAACATCATATACAATATCAACCTCTCCTGTTTCTAAAGCTATTGTTCTATTAGTTCCTTCAGGAATAGATCTTATAACTATATTTTCTATCTTCGCTTTTCCTTCATAGTAATCTTCAAAAGCTTTTAAAGTTATTCTATCTCCTGATTGCCAATCTACAAATTTATATGGTCCTGTTCCTATAGGATGTTGTCCATAAGCATCTCCAGCTTCTAAAACTGCCTTTTTATTTAAAATAGCTGCTCCTGGATGAGAAAGATGTTTTAATAGTGGACCAAATCCTCTTTTAGTAATTACTTTTACAGTATTTTCATCTATAACTTCTACTTTTTCAATCTCACCTATTAAAAATGAAACTGTTGGCTGCTCTTGCATTCTATCTAAAGTAAATTTTACATCCTCAGCAGTTAAAATTTCTCCATTATGAAATTTTACACCTTTTCTTAAATGAAAAATAGTTGTTTTTAAGTCTACTATTTCCCAACTTTCAGCAAGATCAGGGACTATTTCCATATTTTCATCTTTTTTTACTAATAAATTATAAAGTTGTTGATATACTCTTACACTTGGTGTGTCAATTGCTTTCTGTGAATCCAAGGTTCTTGCATCTGCTCCCTGTGCAACTATTAAAGTATCCTTTGTCTTAACATTAATTTTATCTTTCCCACATGCTGTTAATAAAATTAAAATTAATAAAAATAAATATTTTATTTTTTTCATATTTTCCCTCCTTAAAAAATTTTTTTTATAGTTATTATTTAAAATATTTATACCACCTTTTTTTATTAAAGTCATATATATTTTTAAAATATGTTATATTATTTTGGTATATCTCTATTTAATTCTTTATAGATAAAAATAATAAAGTAATATATAATATATACATCAAATCTTGAGGAGGTAAATTATGATTAAAGAAGCTTGTGTTGAATCACTTATTGATGCTCTTGAAGCTGAAAAAAGAGGAGCTGATAGAATAGAATTATGTGATAACTTATCTCAAGGAGGAACTACTCCATCTTATGGGACTATAAAAGTAGCTCTTTCTACACTTAAAATACCTGTTTTTCCTATAATAAGACCTAGAGGTGGAGATTTTTATTATACTCCAGCTGAAATAGAAGTTATAAAAGAGGATATTAAAGTTTGTAAATCTTTAGGAGCTAAAGGAGTTGTATTAGGACTTCTTACTAAAGATAAAAAAATTGATTTTGAAGTTCTTTCTCAATTAGTAGAATTAGCAAAACCTATGGAAGTAACTTTTCATAAAGCTATTGATGAATTGGAAGATCCAACTTTAGTTATTGATGAGCTGATTAATATTGGAGTTAAAAGAATCCTTTCTTCTGGAACTAAACCTACTGCTTTAGAAGGAAAAGATATGTTAAATAAAATGATTGAAAAAGCTGGAGATAGATTAACTATTGTTGTAGCTGGAAAAGTTACAAAAGAAATTCTACCAGAAGTTTCAAATTTAATTCCTGCTAAAGAGTATCATGGAAAAGTTATTGTTTAATAATTAAAAATAGGCAATCTATCTCTACATTTAAGTAGTTTGATAAATTGCCTATTCTTTATTCTATTTTATTATAATATCTCCAACTGTTATATTTAATTGCTTAATTAATATATTAGGATCTATCTCTATTTGTATCCCTCTAGCTCCACCACTAACAAAAATTGTATCTTTTACTAAAGCTGATTCATGGATATATGTCTTATGTTTCTTTTTTATTCCTATTGGAGAACATCCACCTCTTATATATCCAGTCATATTAAATAACTCTTTTAGCTCTAACATCTCAACTTTTTTATCACCAGCTAATTTCGCTAATTTTTTAAGATCTATTGTATCACTTCCAGGAATACAAGCTACTAACATCTCTCTTTTTTCATTTAACAGCACAAGAGTTTTAAATATTTTAGTAATATCTTGCCCTGTTTTCATAGCTACTGCTACTGCCCCTAAATCATTTTCATCAACTTCATATTCTATAAAGTTATATTTTATCTTATTTTTATCCAATTCTCTCATAGCATTTGTTTTTTTCATTTTTTATCTTCTCCTTTTGAAAAAATTTTCCAAAAAATAAAAAATGGCGCTTCCTAATGGACTCGAACCATTGACACTGCGGTTAACAGCCGCATGCTCTACCGACTGAGCTAAGGAAGCACTCATTGTGCTTGGCGAGTTCCTATCCTCCCAGGAGGCTTCCCTCCAAGTACTTTCAGCGTTT
>UQQO01000022.1 GCA_900543175.1 uncultured Fusobacterium sp. | reverse complement strand
ATTTTTTATTATTTGATAAAAATAAAGGGGTTATTGCAATTAAAAAATTTTTTACAACAACCCCTATAAATTCTATTCCTTTTTTCCTTGAGTTTCACTAATAAATGTTGAACCTAAAATTAAAACTCCACCTATAATCTGAAACATTGTAAGTTGTTCTCCTAAAAATAATGCTGATATAAGTACAGCAGTAATTGGATCTATATAGCTTAAAACTGCTATTGTTTGCCCTTTTAATTCTTTTAAAGATGAAAAATAAAGAGCATAGGCAAATCCAGTATGTACAACTCCTAAAAATATCATATACCACCAAGAGATTCCTGTCATTTTAGAAAAATCAAAACCTGAAGTAACCATCACATATGGAAGAAGAAGTATTGAAGCAAAAACAAGTTGAGTCACTGTTGTTTCAACTCCTTTAAGCCCCTTAATAAACTTATTCATTAAAATAACACTGGCATATCCAACAGCTGCTGTAAGTCCATAAATAATTCCTAAAAAGTGGTTATAACCTTCACCTATACTTCCTTTATTAGTTCCTACAATACATAGCATTCCTATCATAGCTGTACATACACATAAAAATTTTATTAAAGATATTTTCTCCTTTAAAATAATAGGTGCCATTATAGTAACAAATATTGGAGCACAATAGTAGCTTAAGGTTGCAATTGAAACAGTTGTATACTTATATGCTTCAAAAAGAAATATCCAGTTTGCACCTACTCCTAAACCTGACAATACAAGAATAGGCAGATTCTTTTTTATTGCAGAAAATGAAGTTTTCTCCTTTGAAAATAACATAACTCCCAAAAGAAATATACTCCCTATCACTCCTCTCAGTACAGCTATTTCCTTAGATGTAAGCTCTATATTTCTTACAAAAATAGCAATAGTTCCAAAAATAAGCATAGCTGATAAATTCATCAATTTACTTCTTAACATAGTATCTCCCCCTGTATGAAACAACTTAATTTTAATAAAAAATATACTTCATTTAGAGATAAATGTCAATTATTTATTGAAAATTTATAATATTTTTTTAGAATACAAGTACTTAATTTTTAACAATTCTATAAAATAAAAAGAGCTGAATAAATTAAAATATTTCATCAATTTATTTCAACTCTCTCTTTATTATAATTCAATCTCTCTTAAAATATCAAATGCCAATTGAGATTTCTCTTTCTCTGGTATCTCTTTAATATTGTCTTCAGATTTAATTATTCTTATTTGGTTTGTAGTTTTTTGCATATTAGAAGCATCATTAGCTACAATCATATTAAGATTTTTTCTCTTTAATTTTCCAATAGCATTTTCTATAATATTCTCTGTTTCAGCTGCAAATCCCACTAAAAATTGTTTATCTTTTATTTTTCCCATTTCAAAAAGTATATCTGGGTTTCTATCTAAAACAATTGTCATATCCCCATCTTTTTTCTTAATCTTTTCAGTAGAGTAATTTTTAGGCTTATAGTCAGCAACTGCTGCACAAGCTATTGCTATATCAACTTGTGGAAACTCTTTTATAGCTGCCTCATACATCTCTTGAGCACTTCTAACTTTTATAAATTTCTTTAACCCTTCAGGTTGAGAAAGTTCAGTAGGTCCAGAAACCAATATTACCTCTGCTCCTAACTTTCTAGCTGCTATTGCAAGAGAGTAACCCATCTGTCCACTAGAACGATTAGATATATATCTTACAGGATCAATAGCTTCCTCTGTTCTTCCTGCTGTAATAAGAACAGTTTTTCCAGTTAGATATCTATCTAACTCCTCCTCTTGAAAGTGATCTTCAATAATTTTTACTATCTCTTTCTCATCTTTTAGTCTTCCCTTAGCATTTACATTACAAGCTAAGAATCCCTCATCTGAGTCTATAAATCTATAACCATATTTTTTTAATTTATTGATATTCTCTTTTAAAATAGGGTTATTATACATATTTACATTCATTGCCAATGCAAAAAACACAGGTTTAGTTGTAGCTGAAATAACAGTAGATAACATATCATCAGCTATTCCATTGGCTACCTTTCCCACTATATTATATGTAGCAGGAGCAACAAGAACTACATCTGCCCACTCAGCTAGAGATATATGCTCAACTTCAAAATGTGGAGTCTTATCCCACATATCCACATAAACTCTCTCTTTTGAAAGTGTTTCTAAAGTAAGAGGAGTTATTATCTTAGTGGCATTTTCACTCATTATAACCTTAACATTATATCCTTTTTTCTTTAGCATAGATACAATATTAGCAGACTTATAAGCAGCTATTCCACCAGTCACTCCAAGCAGTATATTTTTCATTTTAGCCTCCATTAATTTTGTACTCTTTTATCTAGATAATATTCATCTCTTTTATTTCTAAACTCTTTTATCTGTTCAGCTGAAAAGCCACTATCAACTAAATTATCAAAATTATAATTTTTCAAATCATCCATAAACTCAATATACTCTTCACCTAGAATATTTATAAACTTTCTATTTTTACTATAAATTTTGCTTATTCTTTCACCTTTATTCAATTGAGTAACAATATCCCAACTCATTTTTTTATCTAAAAATTCCCCATATTTCTTTTTAGCATCATCAATATTTTTAACTTTTCCTGAAAGCTCCTCAAGAGTTTCTAAATTCAGATCTTGAAGATACAAAATATTATTCTCCTCTAAAACACTATTTAACTCTTGAAATCTACTTGATGCAAAGAATTTTTCTATCTCTATTTTATATGTATATTTCTCTTTAAAATTATATGGAATACAATAAGCTTTTAAATATTTTTTTAGTCTTTGAATCTCTTCCCTATTTTCCTTTAAATTTTTTTCAAACACTTCTAATTGTCTTGGTGTAAATTTATTAAATGATTCTACTTCATTAACAAGGTTTGCTATCTCTTTATCCTTTATACTAATAGTCTCTTCCAGCTTTGAAATTTTCTTTAAATATTCCTCTTCATTACTTTTTTTGAACATTGATAGTAATCCCATTTTTCCTCCCAAGCACATTTATATTTATTAGATTATATGTTATTTTTTCTATTCCTACAACCATTTTTTTCTTTTAAAATATGTTAACATTCCTAGCACTAAAACAAACATCAATGCTAAAACAGCATAGTAACCCTCTTTCCACTCTAGTTCTGGCATATACTTAAAGTTCATACCATACAAACTTGCTAAGAAACTTAAAGGCATGAAGATTGTTGAAATAATAGCAAGTATTTTCATTACCTCATTCATTCCATTACTGATAGTTGAATGATAAAGTTGAATAAGCTCTGTAACCCTACTATTTAAAATATCAAGTGTATCACAAACTATTGTTCCATGATCAAATAAGTCTGTTAAATAAATCTTAATATCTTCATTAAAATACTCTGTCATTCCCTTAGATTGAAGTTTAGCAATTAACTCTCTAATAGGTCCGATCGTTCTCTTTAATGTTGTAACCTTTTGTTTTAAAGTCATTATATTTTGAAGATCCTCTTTATCAGAATCATTTATAACTTTAGCCTCTAGTCTATCTATCTCCATCTCCACTTCATCAAGTACAATAAAGTAGTTATCAACTATTGTATCTATTATCGTATAAGCAAGATACCCTACACTTTTCTTTCTCATCTTTGAGTTATGAGCCTCAATTCTTGTCCTTATCCCATCAAAGAAATCCCCAGGACTCTCTTGAAAAGTTAGTAGACAATCTTCACCTAAAATAAATGAAACTTGCTCATAACCTATCTCTTTAGAGATTAGATTAAGCTTTAACAGTTTCATAACTATAAACAGATACTCTTCCCTCTCTTCAACTTTAGCCCTTTGAGTACTATTTGCTAAGTCTTCTAATACTAGGTTATCCAAATCAAAATGTTCCCCAATCTTTTTTAATAGAGGTATGTTGTGTATTCCATCTACACTTACCCAAGTAACTCCTCTAAAGCTAGTATCAAAATCAATTTCCTCATCTTCACTATAATTCTCTTTTTTTATTACACTGTCGTTGTATGAAAAGACTTCAATAGAAATTTTATGCTTCGGGTTCTCACCTGTGTAAACTATACTCCCTGGAGGTAACCCTACTTTTTTCTTTCTATTTGATGAATCTGTCATTCCAACCACCTCGTTTCTATTTCCTTTATATTACATTTATATTTTATACTATTTTTCTAATATTTTTTCTTTGAAAAATCTATTTATTAACTCTTCTCTCTCAAGTGAAAAACTAATTATCTGTTCCTTTACAAGTTTTTCAATATACTCTATCTCATTTTTATCCTCTGAATAATAAATTGGTGTCTCTTTTAATGGAGTAGAATAAAACTCATAGTTCTTTCCCTTTATTTTACCATTATATTTGAACCATTGCAAAAAAACTTCTGAACTCATATACCCAAGGATATAAAATAGGTTGATATTGTCCTCTTTATTAGTTATAAAATAGATATCAGCACTTCCAAAAAATTCCCTTTCATCATAGGCAAATTGGTTTGTTTTGCATCTCTGCCTCACAAGAATTTTAGGCTTTGAAAATATCTCTCTTTCTCTAGCCCACTGAAGTTCCCACCATTTAATTCTTCCTATTGTTACCTCTCTACGTTTAGAAAGTTTCTCTCTATATTTTTCTAAATGGTTTAAAACTTTTTCATCTGGTACAACTTTACCATCTAAATAGAGTATCCAAAACTTATTCTCCTCTGTAATATATTTTCCTATATCTTTATTTTTATAAAAAGGTTTTAAATATCCTTTAAATTCCTCTCTATATTCATCAAAAATATATGCCTCATCTAACCCTGAAACTATCCCTTGATTTATATTTACAAGATCTTTTAAGAAAAAGTTAGAATTTTTTAGTATCTTCTTATTAAATTTTAAAGTTTCTTCATCAGCTAAAAGGATTTTCTCCTTCTCATCATAGAGATTTTCACTATCTATATAAAAACTTTTCTCTGGTAACTGAACCTCTATCTTTTCATTTTCAATTAGATTTTTTTCCCAAGTAAATATGATATTATGTTGTCCAGTAGCTTTACAGAAAAGTGAGTTATCATAATTTTTTATAGATATAAATTCTCCATTCTCTCTCAAAGTACTTCTTAAAATCTTAGCTCCATCAGCTCTTAACCAATAGTTTGTAGTTAAATATACTAGAGTTCCACTCTCTTCTAAAAGCTCTATCCCTTTTTCAATGAAAAAATAGAAATAATCCATCTTTCCTTCATAATATTTCTCTCCAAGCTTTGTTTTTTTTATCTCCTGAAAAAGAGCCTTATTATTTTTCTCTCCTAAATATGGGGGATTTCCTAAAAGGATATTAAATTTTACACCTTCTTTTTGTAGAGAATCTTCACATAGAATATTTACCTCTCCATTTATTCCATATTTTTTTAATACTCCTCTACCTTTTATTCTTGTTAATTTAACAGCTTCACTATTTATATCAAAACCTGTTATCCACTCTTTTAAATAGATATATTTTCCAATAATCTCTTTAGAAAGTTTTAAAAGCTCTTCCAAAGCTTCTAATAAAAGATTTCCATTTCCACAAGAGAGATCTCCTATTCTAACATTTCTTAAACTCTCTTCATCTTTACCTAATTTAAAATAGTTATCTAATGCACTTTTTACCATATCTTTCGCAACATCTTGAGGAGTATAAATACAATAATTATATTTTTTACTACTCATCTAAAACACTTCCATTTTCTTCTGTAATAGAGATTTTACCCAAAAGATCATATAAACTACTGAAAATGCAATCAATTTTAAAATAGTATTTGGAACATACCAGCTAGCTACTAAAGCAATAATAGTAGTTAAAGTAACTTTTATTAAAAATATAAAAGATCTCTTTAGTGAAAAATTAATATACTTATGTCTAAATACAAATAGAAGTAAAAGGAAGTTTACTCCTGATGCTATTGATGTTGAAAGTGCCAAACCTTTATATGCTAAAGGCTTTATAAATAGGAAGTTTAAAAAAATATTTATACCAATAGATATCATAGAAAATTTTACTGGATAAGCACTATTTTTCATACTGTAAAAAGCTCTTGTCATAAGGTAGATAGCTGTATAAAAATATAGTCCTAACGAGTAATAAAGTAATGCTTCTGAAGTAACTTTTACTGCCTCTTCTCCAAATTTACCATATGATAGTGTTAATCTTATAACGTCAGTTGCATAAAATGTAAGAACAGCAGTTGAAGGAATTATTAAAAATAATAGAATATTTAACCCCTTAACTATATTGTCCTCTGCTGTTTTTAAATCATCCTTTGCTACAGCTTTTGAAAGTACTGGAAAGATAACTGTTGATATTGAAACTCCAAAAACTCCCACAGGTAGTAGATATAATCTTGTAGCATTTTCAAGAGCTGTAACCCCTCCCTCTTGAAGATAAGAGGCAAAAACTTGGTCAACTATTGTATTTACCTGTCTTGCAACTATTCCAACAAGCATAGGACACATCATTATAAAGATCTTTTTCAAATATGGATCTTTCCAATTTATCTTAAAAGAGTATCCTTTTACAATCTTAAAAAATGATGGAAGAACCACTAAAAATTGAAACAATCCACCTACTACTACCCCATAAGCTAGAGCATCTATACCAAAAGTTTTACTAAAACACATTGATGCCCCTATTATAGCTAGATTAAAAAATATAGATGTAGATGCAGGTATAGCAAATTGCTTAAAGTTATTAAGCATAGCACATATCATTCCTGATAAGCTGATAAAGATAAAATACACAGACATTATCTTTAAAAGTTTTGATGCTAAAATTTTAGTTTCAACTGGGAAACCATTTACTATAAGTTCTATAATCCCATTTGAGAAAATTATCATCAACAAAGTTATTATAGTACTAAAAACAAAAATCAAATTTAGAATGGAGTATATAAACTCCTTTCCCTTCTCCTCTCCCTCTATCTCAACTTTCTCATTATAAAGGGGAATAAAGGAGCTTCCTAAAGCTCCCTCACCTAAAAGTTGCCTAAAGAAATTGCTTATCTTAAAGGCACTAAAGTAAGCATCAGTAGCACTAGAAGCTCCAAAATAATATGCTATAATTGTAGCTCTCACTAGTCCTAGTACCCTACTTACCATTGTTATTATCATCACTAGAAGTCCACTTTTAAACATTAAAAACTCCTCATTACATTATTAATTATCTTTCTCTCTCTTCATTACCACATTATCTTCAATTAAGATCAACCCATCTTTATATAATTCTAAAATAGCAAGGAAAATATAAATTAGGTGCATTCTATTTTCAGCCTCTTGGAAAAGAGAATCAAAAGTTCTATTTTGAGAGTAAAGTTTAATATATAAACTGTCCATCTCATCTTTAAGAGTATAATTTTTTTCTAAATGAAGCTCCATAAACTCACTATCTTCATTTTTTTTCAGATATTTTATATAAGCATTATATAGATCTCCAGCTTTTAACTTAGATAGATCATACTCTTTAGCTGTTTTCTTTATTATCTTTCTTCCCTCACCACGAGAGTAAGAGATATTATACTCATTTTCCATCTCTCCAATTTTTAAAGCTATCTCTTTAAACAGCTTATAATCTTCAAGACGTCTTTTTAATTCCTTTTCTTTATTCTCCTCTCTATTTATACTAAGGAGAGTGGAAGCTTTTATCTCTAAAAGTTCAGAAGCTACCACAAGAAACTCCACCATTATATGAAAATTTTCCTCTTTTGCCTTTTCAAGTACTGAAAGATACTCATCTATTATTTGTGAAATCTTAATTTCAGATATTTTTAACTTCTTTTTTTCAATAAGATGTAAAAGTAGGTCAAGAGGTCCTTCAAAATTATCTATCTTTAGAACAATATCCATTTTTCCTCACTTTTACAAATGTCTGCCAATTTTTTACATCATTTCCAATCACTCTTTTAAGTTCATCTATTGAGTTGAATTTCTTTTCCTCTCTCATAAACTTCATAACTTCTACATAGATTTTCTTTCCATAAATATCTCCATCAAAGTCTAAAATATGAACCTCTACACTTCTTTCACCAGGCTTTAATGTAGGGTTTACTCCAATATTTACAACTCCATATCTTTTGATATTTTCCCCCTCTATCTTTAGAGTAGCTCCATAGATTCCTAAAGGTGGATATAATCTATTTGCCATCTTTATATTTGCAGTTGGGAATCCCAATTGTCTAGCTATCTTCTTTCCATGGATAACTTCTCCAATTATTAAGAACTTATGTCCTAGATACTTATTCACCTCTTCAAAGTGCCCCTTTTGAAGATTTTTTCTAATCAATGTAGAGCTAATAACCTCTCCATCAATAGATACAGCAGGGATCTCATTTACTTTCATTCCCATATTCTCTCCAAGCTTAATAAGATCCTTAGTTTTAGCCTTTCCTCCCTCTCCGAAAGAGAAATTAAAACCTACAAAAAGTTCTTTACTATTTACCTTGTTTTTTAAAATTTCTACAAATTCAACTGCTGTTAAATCAGCAAATTTTTTATTAAAAGGTTGTAAAATAAGATAATCTATACCCATCTCTTCAAATAGATAGATCTTTTCCTCAATAGTATTTATACATTTTGGTGCTCTATCAATATTTATTATCTCCATAGGGTGGTTAGCAAAGGTAAATACAACTGATTTCCCTCCATTTGCCTTAGCCTTTTCAATAGCTCCCTTTATAAGTTGTTGATGTCCATAGTGTAGTCCATCAAAAGTTCCAATAGCTGTGTAGCTATTTTCAAAAATCTCATTTGTCTCAAATATATCCTTAATTACTTTCATTTTGGTTTATCCCCTGTTCTTTCTCTTCCTCTTCTAAAAGCTTATTGTATATTTCCTCTATTCTTCTGAATCTGTTTCTTACTCCTGATTTTGAAATTCCTATTATTTCAGCAATTTCTTGAAGAGAGCTCTCAGGGTTGTCCAATCTAATGATTGCAACTTCCTCCAAAACAGAACTCATATTATTCAATCCTATTGAATTTTCAATATAATTTATCATTTTTATCTGATTGTTACCAGTATTTAAAGTTTTTGTCTCGTTAGCAACTTCCCAGTTCATCTCTCTAATAGTTTTATTTTTCAAGTCCTTTATCATAGTCATCTCTTCATAGTTGAAAAATGCTTGAATAGAACCTATAACTACCATTATATCCATAATATTTTCTGAATTTCTAAGATATACAAGAGGTTTATTTCTCTTCTGTGTTTTAAAAACCTTTTTATTTTTAGCCTGTAATATCTCATATAACTTCTCTGCTGCCTTTTCATTATCTATAAAGAAATCTAAAGCATACTCTTTAGCAGGATCTTTAATATATCCACAAGCTAAAAATATCCCTCTAACAAACCCTTTTAAAATCTCTTCACTTGCTAATATCAATGGTGATGAAAGATCAAGTTTAGCAACAAAATCTTTAAATCCCTTTTGTCTTTCCAATGTAACAATATATATATTATGCTCACCAAGTCTTCTGCTTGTAACATATTTTATCCCTAGTTTTAAATTTGTAAGCTCCTTTAAAAACTTATATACTCTTTTAGCTAAAGAGATATTTTCCAATTTAAGTTCTATCTTATCTTTAAAAATAGCATCTTTACTGAGGAGTATTCCTGATAGTTCAGCCATTTTCTCCATATCAGTAACCATTTCATTAGTCAATATCTCTTGTTTTACCTTAAAAGTGTAAGACATCTTCTAATATACCTCTCATTCTACTTTGTTTCAGCCCAGTTTTTTCCAATATTTGTATTGATATCAAGAAGTACATCATCAAATTTAACAGCATTTCTCATTATATCCTCTATTATCTTTTTATACTCCTCGATTTTTTCCTCTTTAATCTCAAATATAAGCTCATCATGTACTTGTAGTAATAAATTAATCTCTTCCTCTTTTCCCTCAAGTACTTTATACAATTCAATCATAACCTTTTTCAAAATCTCTGCAGCTGTACCTTGAATTACACTATTTACAGCCATTCTTTCTGCTTGATTTTTTATATTCTTATTCTTTGAACTTATTCCCTCAATAATTCTTCTTCTACCAAAGAAAGTTTCAGTATATCCATATTTTTCAGCATACTCTATAATTCTCTTTTCAAACTCTCTTACTTTAGGATATTGTTCAAAATATCTGTTGATATACTCTGTTGCCTCTTTTTGAGTGATTCCCAACTCTTTAGAAAGTCCAAAGGCAGTTTTTCCATAAATTATACTAAAGTTAATAGTTTTAGCTATTATTCTTTGCTCACGGCTTACCTCTTCATCTTCACCAAGTTCAAAAATCTTTTTAGCTGTTACCCTATGAAGATCCTCTCCTCTTTTATAAGCAGAGATAAGATTTTCATCCTTTGAAAGCTCTGCTAAAACTCTCAATTCAATTTGTGAGTAATCTATCCCCATTAAAAGATTTCCCTCATCAGCTATAAACCCTTGTCTTATCTTAATTCCCTCATCAGTTTTTACAGGAATATTTTGTAAGTTAGGGTTTGAAGATGATAATCTACCTGTTGTTGTCCCTATTTGATTAAAAGTTGTGTGAATTCTATTGTTGTTATCTATCAATTTTGGTAGAGCATCAACATAGGTATTTTTCAATTTAGATAGTTTTCTATAATCTAAAATATACTCAGCTATCTCTACACCATCATTTTTCATACCCTCAAGAACTTCAACATTTGTTGACAGTCCTGTTTTTGTCTTTTTAGTAGGGTTTAAATTTAGTTTTAAAAATAGAATTTCTGAAAGTTGTTTAGGTGAATTTAAGTTAAACTCCTCTCCAGCTATTTCAAAAATCTTCTTTTGTAACTTGTCAATAGCTATCTCAAGCTCCTTTTGATAATTAGTAAAGTATACAGGATCAATTTTAATACCTTTTACTTCCATAGCTGAAAGAACTTTAATTAGAGGCATCTCTGTTTTTTCTAAAACCTCAAGAAGATTTTTCCCCTTTATCTCCTCCATAGCTATATCATAAGTTTCTAGTATTCCTTTGCTTCTCTCAATAATAAACTTTCCATACTCTTCAGTAGATAGATTTTCAGCTTTTTCCTTTCCAAACTTATCAGCATAGCTCTCTAACTCTATTCCTGAAAGATGCTCCAATGGAATTTCAACACCCTCTTTAGTTTGTGAAGATATTAGATGATAAGCTATCATCAAATCTATATCCATATTTTTAATTTTAACTCCCTCATTTAAGAAAGGTTTAAAATCATATGAGATAAATTTAATATCAGAGTTTTCAAAGAAATTTTTTACAAGTTGAAAATCTATATTTTTATGAAATAGTGGTGTATGTTTCAATGGAAGATAGAAATCATCTTTTACACTACTTATTCCAAGTCCAGTAGTTGTATAATAGAAAGCACATCTTTTCTCTTTAGATAGCTTATCTATCATCTTTTTAAATTTTTCTTCATCATCTACAATTACAAACTCTCTCTCTTTAGATAAAACTATCTCATCATTTTGAACATTATCAAAAAGTCCAATTTGTGAGTTACCAAAAAGCCCTAATTGTGGTGATGAATTAGTAACAACCTCTTCTTTTTTCTCCTTTGCTCCAAAATTTTCAAGCTCAAGTTTTTTTATTAATACTCTAAACTCAAGTGTTCTAAATAGCTCAGCTAATCTATCTTTATCAAGAGAGTACTCTAAAAACTCTCCATTACAATCAATAGGTATATCTTGTTCAATAGTGGCTAGATCTCTACTCATAAAAGCTATCTCTTTATCCTCTATCATATTATTTACCAAAGATTTCCCAATTCCTGGAAGTTCAGTAAGTTTATCTATATTTTCATATATTCCCTCTAAGTCTCCATATTTGTCAAGCATAGGTATAGCTTTTTTGGGTCCTATCTTTCTAACTCCTGGTATACCGTCACTAGAGTCACCGATAAGTCCGAAGAGATCAGGAATTTTCTTTGAAACTACACCTAGATATTCAATAACATCTTCATCAGTTTCAATAATTTTAAACTTATCTCCACCCTCTCCTTTTCCTAAAAGAGCTATCTTTATATTTTTATCAAGAATTTGAGCTAAGTCTTTATCTCCTGTAACTACAACAACCTCAATCCCTTCATTTGAAAGTTTTTTAGCTAGAGTTCCAAGAACATCATCAGCCTCATATCCTTCTATTTTAAATCTTTTTATATTGTAACAATCAAGTACCTCTTCTATTCTAGGAATTTGAACTAATAGATCTTCAGGAACAGCCTCTCTCTGTGCTTTATACTCACTATAAACTTCACTTCTTTTTAATGAAGATCTCTTAACGTCAAAAGCTGCTCCTATATAATCTGGTGAAAACTCCTTTATAATGCTTAAAAGAGTATTAGTAAAGCCATATACTGCCCCAGTAGGTTCTGTTTTGGTTCTAAAATTCATATTTGCAAAATATGCTCTATACATTATTGCACTTGTGTCTAAAAGTACAGCTTTCTTCATCTATTTCCTCCAACATTCATTTATTTTCCATTCAATATTATATCATAAATCATTATCAAATACTAAAATTTATTTAATATCAATTAAAAGAAAAACTCTACTACATCAACTTAATGTTAAGATAATCCTTAAATATTTTACAAATAAAAAAAGCTGAAGAAATCAAAAAGATTTTCAACAGCTTTTTCTTTTATTTTAGTTTCCTAAAAGTCTATTAAATAGTGAGTCAGTAGCAGTAGAGTTTTCTGGTGCTTTCTCTTCATCTTCTACATCAAAATTATTATTAAAGTTATTGTTAAAATCATTGCTACTATCAAAAGATTCAGAAGGTTTCAATCCTCCCTGACCGAAAATACCTGCGATACCATTTTCATATTTAGCAGCACTTTCTAACTCTAAACTTCCCTTTCTAACTAAAAACTCACGTCCTTTATTAGAAAGGAGTCCATTATTAACAGTCATAGTTTGTGCATAAAGATCTCCATTTTTTAAGTGGCTATCTAAGAAAGAGAATGTTGTTGGTAGATACAACCCTTTATTTATAAGTGTTTGATAGTGTTTAGCCCACATAGGAGCAACTCCTGTTCCCCCTGTTACATTTCCCTTGATAGGTTTGTTATCATCGTAACCTATATAAATAGTTGTTACATAGTCAGGAGTTATACCAGCAAACCAAATAGTTCTATTTTCATTAGTAGTACCAGTTTTTCCCCCTTGCTCAATTCTCTCTTTATTTTTAGTAAATACAGAGGCTCTATTTGAACTTCCATGTCTTACAGAACTTTCAAGCATAAAGGTAATTATACTTGTGTTTACACTATCAAAGACTTTCTCTCTCTTTGGAGTGTTCTCATATACTAAGTTTCCATATCTATCTTCAACTTTTATTACAGTTACTGGCTCTACAACATACCCTCCATTTGCAAAGATAGAGTAGTCAATAGCATGTTGTAATGGTGTATTTTCAAAAGATCCCAATGATGCTGTTAAGTTATCTGGTATCTGTAAGTTAGGATCAATTTTTCCCATCATCTCTATAAATGTCTTTGTTCCAACTTTCTCTAAAAGTTTGATTGAAACAATATTTAATGATCTATCTAGTGCATTTAAAAGAGTTACATTGTGAGAGTATCTACTTCCATAGTTTTTAGGTATCCAGTTTCCAAAAGAGATAAATGAATCATCTACAACAGAGTTCATCTCCATTCCATTTTCAATAGCTGATAGATAAAGGAAAGGTTTTAGTGATGATCCCAACTGTCTTTTAGCCATAGTTGCTCTGTTAAAGTTTCCAGATTTAAAGTTACGTCCTCCAACTATTGAGATTACATGTCCATTATCAGGATCAATAGTTACCATCCCACCTTGAAGTTTAGGGTTTTTCTTAAAGAAATCATAGTTTTCAAAAGTTTCCTTTGCAACTTTTTGCATCTTAACATCAAGAGTTGTATAAACTTTTAGCCCTTCAGTATAAACTTTAGCTTCTCCAAAGGTATCAACTAAAAACTCTTCAGCTAGATTTGTAAAGTCAGGGTAGTTTGTTACAACATTTGTTTTCTTATTATAAACAACAGTTGTATTATCATCAAGCTTAAAATCTTTTGGAAGGTCATCTTCATTTATAAATTTCCAGTTTTTAGCAGTTTCATACTCCTCTTTTGTTATTAAACCATCATTGTACATCTCTGAAAGAATAAGATTCATTCTTTGTAAAGATGCTTTCAGATTCTTCCTAGGATTATATTTTTCAGGTCTGTTAGGTATCCCTGCTAACATAGCTGACTCAGCTAAATTGATTTTAGATATATCTTTTCTAAAAAATTGCTTAGCTGCTGTTTTTATTCCGTAAGCTCCTGAACCAAAGTAGATCTCATTCAGATATTTTTCTAAAATTTCATCTTTAGTGTATTTTCTCTCTATCTCAAAAGTAATTATAGCCTCTTTTATCTTTCTTGATAGCTTTCTCTCATGTGAAAGGAAAGCATTTTTTGCAAGTTGTTGTGTAAGAGAACTAGCCCCTTGAACAGCACGTCCACTTTTAATATTAGCTACAATAGCTCCAAAAAGTCTTTTTAAATGTATTCCATGGTGTGAATAAAATTGTTTATCCTCAATTGCTAAAAAAGCATTTCTACTATAAAGGGGAACCTCTTTTAATTTCACACTGTCCCTTGACTCTCTGTAAATAGTATCTATTACCTCTCCGTTTCTATCATATAATACAGTAGGGAGAGAAGGAGAGTAATCCTCAATTAAAGTAGCTATATCAGGTAGCTCTTTTGAGTATTTTGATATTACCCCAAGAACGATTCCTCCAGTAGCAAGTCCCCCAAGAAGAATAAGGACAACAAAAACTTTTAATATTATCTTTATAGGTGATTTCATATTAGTCAACACTCCTTATAAAAAATACTATTTTTTTGCTCCTTTTTGTCTAAGTTGTCCACATGCTCCATCTATATCTGTTCCCTTTTCTCTTCTTAAAGTAACATTTACCTTTCTTACATCTTTTAAGAATGTATAGAATTTATCTATCTTCTTATCTGAAGGTCTTTCAAACTCTGTATTTGCAACAGGATTGAAAGGTATTAAGTTTACTACGTGATCAAAATCATGTACAAAATCAGCTAGAGCATTAGCATCTGTATCTGAAACGTTGAAATTATTTATAAGGATATATTCAAAAGTAATTCTACGTTTTGTTTGTCTTTGATACTCTTGTAAAACTGCATATAGATCTTCTAAAGGATAAGCTCTATTTATAGGTATAATTACATCTCTCTTTTCATTAATTGCACTGTGTAGAGATACAGCTAATTCAATAGGAAGTTTTTCAAGTAGTATCTTTTCAATATTTGGAACAATTCCTGAAGTAGAGATAGTTATTTTTCTCTTAGAGATGTTGATTCCATTTTCATTTGAAAGAATATCTAAAGCTTTTAAAACATTATCTAAGTTTAATAGAGGCTCTCCCATTCCCATAAATACTATATTGTTAATGTTGCTTCCTTGTTTAACTAATCTTCTTTCAACTGTATAAACTTGGTTGATAATCTCATTTACATCAAGATTTCTAATAAATCCATCTTGTCCAGTTGCACAGAAAGCACATTTTACAGGACAACCAACTTGAGAAGAGATACAAAGTGTATTTCTTTTGTCTTTATGTCTTAAAAGTACTGTTTCAATTGTGTGTCCATCTTCAAGTCCAAACAAGAATTTTTCTGTTTTGTCAATTTTTGATACTTGTTGTCTTAATAGGTTTAAAAATGGTATATATGCCTTTTCTCCTAAAAGTTCTCTATCTTTTAATGATAGATTTGTTATCTCATTTAGATCTCTTACTATTTTTTTATGTAACCAGTTAAATATTTGTTTTCCATAGAATTTTTTCATTCCAAGTGATATTACTAAATCTTCAAGTTCCTTTTGATTTAGGTTTAATAAATTGATTTTATCTGTCATTACTCCTCCAACTATAAATTATTAACATATTATTATAACAAAAAATTCATTTAAATACAACTAGGAAAGGAAAGTTTTAAGATTATTTAAAAGTTCATCTTTTGAAATTTTTCCTTTGAAATTACCTTTTGTTTCATTTCCTCCACCTTTGATTCCACCTTGAGCAGTTATAATGTGCTTTATAAACTCCTTACAATTAACCTTATTACTCATCAATGAATAGTTTTCATCACTTCCAGTAATTAGAAGATAATTATCTAAATCAATATATCTTCCTAAAAATTGTCCTACAACCTTATCTCCTAAATAGATTACAACTTTATTATCTCCAATAGTTTCAGCCTCTCTCATAAGTTTTTCACTTAATAGTTCACCATAATTAGCTGCTAAGTTCTTTAATTCTCCTTCAACTTTTTTCTTTTCATCTAAGAATTTATCTACCATTTCAACTATCTCTTCATTTTTACAACTAAATGTATGGCAAAGCTCTCTTGATAAACAATGTTTGAAATTGTAATCATTTAAAGCTCTATCTCCAGCTATAAAGTAAAATCTTGTATAGTTACCTTTAATCTTTTCATGGTTGATTAATTTAAAAACTCTAATGTCTTTTGTATTTTCTACATGGAAACCAGCACAAGCCCCTAAATCAACCTCTGGAATCTCTACAAATCTAACATCTCCAGTTACCTTATCTTTAATAGCTTTTCTTAGCCCTTCAACTTTCATTGCATCTTCATGGTTCATAATGTATATTTTTAATTGAATAGCCTTTTCAATAATCTCATTTGCTTTAAATTCTAACTCCTCTATTATTTCATCACTGATAGTGTTTGAATCTAAATCTACAGTTGTATATTCTTCAGCCATTCTGAACCCTACTGTGTTTAGTTGATAATCATTGTAAGCTATTGCTGAAAATAGATGTTGTGCTGTGTGTTGTTGTGCTATATCTCTTCTTCTATTTTCATCTATTGAATACTCATATTCTCCTGCAATTAATTCTCTATCTACAATAACTTTACTCTCTTTAACCTCTAAAATTTTACTCTCTCCAATATATCCTCTATCTCCTAATTGTCCGCCCTTTCCATCAAGATAGAAAACATTTTCTTTTAGCTCTATTTCATAACCATTTTTTATTTTATTACAGTTTAAAACTTCTACCATTTTCACCCTCCTATCTTTTTTTCATTCCTTATTATACCATACAACTATAAAAAGTTTTAACTTAAATAGAAAAGTTTAGAATTTTTTTGTAAAAGGTGGTATAATATAGTCTGACAGATTTTAGGAGGATATAATGAAGAAAAAAAATACAGTGTTTAAAGTTGAAGTTAAAAATGAATTAATGGCTTTTCTTATGGAGAAACTTGCTGGAAAAAGTCGTACAAGCATCAAGTCACTTCTTACAAAGAGAAAAGTTTTTGTAAATGATGAGGTTATCTCACAATATAATCACCCTTTAATGCCAGGAGATTCTGTAACTGTTGATTGGGGTAAAAGCGAATCTATTAGCAATATGAAAGGTGTTGCTATTATATATGAAGACGATGATGTAATTGTTGTGGAAAAGGACAATGGAATTTTATCAGTAGCCACTGATAACGAGAGAGAAAAAACTGCATATAATATGCTTAAAGAGTATTTAAAAAATAAGAATCCTAAGAATAAAATATTTGTTGTTCACCGTTTAGATAGAGACACTTCTGGAATAATGATATTTGCTAAAAATGAAAAGGCTCAAGATATTTTACAAACAACTTGGAATGAGTCTGTAAAAGAGAGAACATATGTGGCTCTTGTAGAGGGAGTTGTTAAAAAAGACAGCGATACTATTATATCTTATTTAAAAGAAAATAGAGCCTTTATAACATACTCTAGCCAAGATCCAAAAGAAGGAAAAAAGGCAGTTTCTCACTATAAAGTTATCAAAAGAAATAAAAACTACTCACTTT
Organism: uncultured Fusobacterium sp.; assembly: GCA_900543175.1. GTDB lineage: Bacteria > Fusobacteriota > Fusobacteriia > Fusobacteriales > Fusobacteriaceae > Fusobacterium_A. The sequence goes on along the minus strand of UQQO01000022.1, from coordinate 2,979 downwards.
TAGAGGTTAGCATTGATACTGGAAGAAAAAATCAAATCCGTGTACATATGCAAGATTTAGGACATAGTGTAGTTGGGGATAAAAAATATGGTTCAACTAAAAACCCTATCAACCGTCTAGGGCTTCATGCTAGTACAATAGTTTTTGTTCATCCTACTACTAAAAAAGTTCTACATTTCTCTAGTAAAATACCTGATAGTTTTACAAAATTATTTTAATTTTGCTTGACAAAGTGGGGTAAATATTATATTATTATATAGCAAACGTGCCTGGGTGGCGGAATGGTAGACGCGACGGACTCAAAAGATTATTACCATATCTTTAAAAAGCTAGTATTTATAATATATTGTAAGTAGTTAGTTATAAACGTCCTTACCAATCGTCCTCAAATATTTTAAAAGCCTGAATGGTGAAATTGGTAAACACGACAGACTCAAAATCTGTTGGCAGCAATGCCTTGGGGGTTCGAGTCCCCCTTTAGGCACCACTTAAATAACTAAATTAATAGAAATAATTTTAAGTCATATATTTTAATATTGATCAGGCTGGGCGGCAGGATTTAATGTTGAAATATATGATTTTTTTTGTTTATATAAATTATTAAAAGTATTAGCTACATCTGACAGATCCTCTAATGACAAGTGAGTATATGTATCTAATGTTGTAGATATATTAGAATGACCAAGCCAATATTGTATTATTTTTACGCTGAATCCGTGCTTATGCAGTAAAGTTGCTACACTATGTCTCAATGTATGAAAAGTTACCTTTTCATAGTTTAATTTTGTTACAATTTTTTTAAATTTTTTGGTTACATAATCCAATTTAACGAGATTACCTAACTGATCAACACAAATATTATCTAAATATTCAGTGTTATAAGATGTTTTAAATCTCTCTCTATTTTCTTTTTGTTGCTTTCTTAAATTTAAAAGATAATCCTTAACCTCCATTAACAAGGGGAGTACTCTAAAACTTGCTTTTGTTTTTAACTTTAGTCTATTTACCTGCTTCTTTTTATTTTTTGCATTTTTATCCTTGTTTTCAACATCTACAACAGAATTGCACACTGTTATAGTATTATTCTCAAAATCAATATCTGACCAACGTAGTCCTACAGCTTCTCCTCTTCTGAAACCATATTTAGAGGCAAGAAATGCTGGAGTACTTATTTTATTATCATCTATAGCTTGAATTATTTTTTCCATTTTCTCTTCTTTTAAAAATACCTTTTCTGTATCTTCCTTTTTAAAAGAATCAATATAATCAGCTGGATTTTTTGAAATCAATTCCTCTTTTCGTGCACATTCCAAAGCACTCTTTATGAGCTTATGCTCCTTAATTATTGTATTGTTAGAAATTCCTAAAGTCTTATTGCAATATTCATAAAATTTTTGCAAATCTCTAATAGTCAATTCTTCTAATAATATGTTTTTTTCTGAAAAATACTTATCTATTCGCCTAATTATTGTCTTGTATCCCTCGAACGTTTTGAAAACTACCCTACTTTTTTTCCTTTCTAGCCATTCCCAAAGATACTCATTAAAAGTAATCTCTGTCTTTTTGCTCAAATACTGATCAAGATAAAACTTTGACCACTTCCTTTCAAAGTCAATTAGCATCTCTTCAGCCATAGCTTTATTACTCTTTTCTTCCTTTTTACTACCACAAAGAGCCTTTAATTTCGTGCTTTGAGAATGTCTAATTACCTCATTTGTTACTGGATGCTTGGTGTCAATTAGTACATGATAATAATTACTTTTAATTCGCAATCGACCATGTAATCTAAAGCTTTCTTTTTCACTTTTTGTCATAATTATACCCCCTGTCTTTTATTTTTATTTATAAAGTCAATTAAATCTGATTTCTCGACTTTATACAGCCAACCTATACGAATATATTTAATTTGATTTCTTAAGCAAAGTTGCCTAGCAAATGGTTTAGATATACTCAACACTTCAGCTACTTGCTTAATATCCATTAAATCTGGATAATGATCTAGTTTATTCATTCTTTTACCTCCTTATCTTCTTCTTGACTTATATCAATAACTTTATTTTCTCGTCTTACCTTGTGAGCAAAATAATAAGCTAATAATATACCTTCATTCTCTTCTATTTCAGCTTTAGAAAATAGTTTTTTAGTTTTTAAAAAACTGTAATTCATTGCCTTAAAAGTCTCGTATTCTTCTTTTTCGTCTTCATTTAATTGCAGGTATAAATTAACTTTCATATCTTCGCTCTTAATTTTATCTTTTTCGTAATATTTACGTAAAAAATCAAAAATAAAGAATCCACTTGCATATCCAATAGTTGCACCATTTAATAAACTTAAAGGTGAAATTATATAAATAGAACTGATAATGATTCCAATAACGCTTGAAAAAAAAGGTAAACTACTTAACCCATAAAAGAACTGATAATCATATTTATAAACAGCAGCTATCTTTTGTACCGTTTCCAAGGGTATATTCCTAATTTTTCCACTCTCGTACCGTGAAAGAGTTGCTTCAGTAATTCCAACTTTTTCTGCAACTTCCGCTAAAGACATGTTCCTTGAGATTCGAACTTCTTTTAATTTCTTATAATTCAAAGTATCAGCAAAAAGATTCATTTAGTCCCTCCTATTATAAGTAAGTAATGTTGAGAAATTATTAATTTTTATATTTTTGTATATTTTTTATACTAAATTACGTAAGATATAATATATTATATTTTATATCATTTAAATTGTCAAGATTATTTATAACATTTTATAATTTTAAAAATTCTATAAAAATTTAATTATTTTTACTGATAAAGAAGCAAGTTATAAATCAGAAGAGGAAGTAAATAGATTAATTAAACAAAGACAAAAACAACTTGAAGCAAAACTTCGTTTAGAAAAGGAAAGAGAAGAAGCATTAAATAACACAAATAATCAGACAGAGGAGTAGATTGTTATGAATGATTATCAGAGGATTATAGATTATAATTTCAG
>UQQO01000021.1 GCA_900543175.1 uncultured Fusobacterium sp. | reverse complement strand
GTAAATATCTTTTATTTTCTTATTTAATATTTTAACATCTATATTTTTTAATACTTTTTGGAATATTTCAAATTCAACATCAACATCAACAAAACTTTCTCCATCTACAACATGATTTACAATAGCATCGATATAGATATCATGTTGGATACTATCTTTATTAGCAACAATAGCTTTATAGTAGTTAAACATATTTTTCTTTTCAAGCTCTAACTCATTTTCAGATATTCCATTTGTAGCTGATGATTTTAAAATATTATTTATAAGGGCAACTCCCTCTTGAATCTTATCCTCTCTAAGAGCAACAGCAGTATTAAAAATATCAGTGTATTTATTGATATTGTAACTATAAACAGTCCCCTCAATAATAGGACAGTTACTCTCTTTAGTTAGATTTATAATTCTTGTATTTAAAATATTAAATAGAAGCTGATTCTCTATAGAATCTTGAAAATTTTCAGTTGTATTGATTATTTTTCTATTTAAAAATTTAGTAATTGTTAAAGTTGAATATCTAATTTCAGGATCTGTAAAAACTATATATGAGTTTTTAAGATCTTTAAGTTTGTAATCTTCCTCTTGTGTAAACTGTTTTTTCTCTTGGAAATTAAAATATTTTTTTATTAGATCTTCAGCTTTTTTAGGTTCAATATCTCCTACAATAGCAACAGCCATATTTTTAGGAGTGTACCATTTTTCATAAAATCCTCTAATAATATCAGAAGTAGCTCCATTTATAGTTTTAGGAAGTCCAATAGGAAATCTATCAAAGTATCTTGAACCAGAAAAGATAGCTTTCTTTTGAGTATCTCCTAATCTTTGAGCTAGTCCTTGACGCAATCTCCACTCCTCTATGATAACTTTTTTTTCACTTTCAACTTGTTCAGGATCAAGAGTAGCCTCAGTAGCCCACTCTCTTAAAACTTCAACACCCTCTTCAAAAGACTTCATATTATCAGTAGGGACATTTAACTTGTAAACAGTTCTATCAAAGGATGTATAAGCATTTAGATCTCCACCAAAACTAAGACCAATAGATTCTAAATATTTTATCATCTCATTTTTTTTATACTTAGTAGTTCCGTTAAATGCCATGTGCTCCATAAAATGAGCTATTCCCTGCTCTTGTTCCTCTTCAAAAAGGGAACCTGCCTTTACAATTAAATTTAACTCTGCTCTATTTTCAGGTTTCTTATTTCTATAAATATAATAGGTAATCCCATTAGGAAGTTTTCCTGTAAGTAAATTTTTGCTATTTTCTATCTTCTCACCTAAAGCTATAAGAGAGATAAAAAGTAATAGGAAAATAGATAAAATCAATCTTTTTTTCTGCATAATTTCCTCCTCTATTTTGATTTCTAAAGATATCATACCATAAAAAATAAAAAAATTATCCATTATTTTTCAATTTTTAGTAAAGTTCTTCTAAAAAAATGATATAATGGAAAGGAATAAAATAGTGAAAAGGAAAGTGAGAAGATGAGCTATAGAATAGTGTTGATTCATGGGTTTCATAGAAGCTATAAAGATATGGAACCTTTAGAACAAAATTTAAAATCATTAGGGTATAAAGTGGAAAATCTAAATTTTCCTCTTACTTTTCCAGATATAAAATTTTCAAAGGAGATGTTAAAAAAATTCCTGCTTGATCTGAAATATGGTGGAATGATTGAAAAAGAGGAGATTGTTTTAATTGGATATGGATTAGGGGGAAAATTAATAGAGGAAACTTTAAAAGATGAGGAAGTTGATGGGATAGTAGATAAGATAATACTTATTGCAGCCCCTCTAAGAGATTCAGTAGTTCATAGAAGATTGAAAAGAGTTTTTCCACTACTTGATACAATATTTAAACCTTTAAGAGTTTTAGGGAAAGGAAAGAAATTTGAAGTTAAAAATCCTAAAATAGAGATAGGAGTAATAATTGGAACAGAAACAGAGGGGATTTTTAGTAGATGGTTGGGAGAGTTCAATGATGGACTTTTAAATTCTAAAGAGTGTATGTTAGATAGTGCAAAGGACACACTACTAATTCCCCTTGTACATGAGGAAATTCATAAGAAAATGGGAACAGCAAAATATATTAATAACTTTATTTCCAAAGGAAGATTTAGAATAGATTAAGGAGAAGAGAATGAGAAAAGAGATTGCTAACTATATAGAAATGATTATTAGAATAGGAATAAATATACAAAAGGGGCAAATTTTAGTTGTAAGTGCACCTGTGGAGACTTTTGAATTTACTAGAAAAGTTGTAGAAATAGCATATAAATTTGGAGCTAAAGAGGTAGTTATTAATTGGACAGATGAAGTTTGTGGAAAATATAGATATCTTTATGGAGCTGAAGAGATTTTTGATATCTATCCTAAACATCAAGCTGATATGATGAAAGATTATGCAGAGAAAGGAGCAGCTTTTTTAAGTATCTATGCTACTGATCCAGAAATTTTAAAAGATGTAGATCAAGAGAGAGTTGCAAGAGCTCAAAAAGCTAGAAGTATCGCTTTGAAAGATTACTATGCAAAAGTGATGAATAATGAAAATCAATGGTGTGTAGTATCAATTCCTACTGATGCTTGGAGTAAAAAAATATATCCTGACCTTCAAGGAGAAGAGGCAAAGGAAAAATTATGGAATCAGATACTTTCAATAGTGAGAGCAGATAGTGAAAATCCTGTTGAAGAGTGGAATAAGCATCTAACAAATTTAAAAAATACTATGAACTATCTAAATAGTATGAAATTTAGAAAATTAAGATATAGAAACTCTTTGGGAACAGATTTAGAGATAGGGTTACCAAAGGGACATATTTGGACAGCTGGTGGAGAAACTTCAAAAGATGGAGTATATTTTGTAGCAAATATGCCAACAGAAGAGGTATTTACTCTACCTAAGAAAGATGAGGTTAATGGTATTGTATATAGTAGTAAGCCTTTTTGTTATGGTGGTAATCTAATTGAAAATTTCTATCTAAAGTTTGAAAATGGAAGAGTCGTAGAAGCAGGAGCAGAAAAGGGAGAGGAAATTTTGATTAAACTTTTAGATTCTGATGATGGGGCTAGATATTTAGGAGAGGTAGCACTTGTACCTTATGATTCACCAATTTCAAATTCAAATACTATTTTCTACAATACACTTTTTGATGAAAATGCCTCTTGTCACTTGGCTTTAGGGCAAGCATATCCAGTTTGCTTAGAGGGTGGAAGTGAGATGAATGAGGATGAATTAAAGAAAAATGGTGTTAATATCTCTATGGTTCATGAAGATTTTATGGTTGGAACTAGTGATTTAGAGATTGTAGGAATAACAGAAGATGGAGAAGAGATTCTGATAATGAAAGATGGGAATTTTTGTAAATAATCTTTACTGATAGGTTGGAAAGTGATAAAATATAATTCCTTGGCAGGGGAATGCAAAAGAGAGTGACGACATAAAAATTATGTTGGTCACTCTCTTTTCTCTTTCTACTCCTCAAACCCATGAGCCTTTAAAAACTCAATAACCTTTTCTACCCCCTCATCAGTAGTTGAGTAGAAAATATGCTCATTAAACATGTATTTATCAATACTCTTTTGATAAAGTGGATCATAGTACTCTTTCACTAAATCAGTAGCAAGTTCAACCAATTTATTGTTTTCAAGAAGCTCCATATATTTAGCAAGGTTTTTCTTAGAAATGTAACGTCCAACTTTAGTAAGCGAAGCTTTTAACTCCTCCTTTGAAGCATTGGCATAATCTTCCATAAGCACTTCAATTCTATGTTCAAGAGTTGTATCAGCCATTAAGTGATAACCAGAAACAAGAGAATCATATACTGACTCAGGAATATAAGCATCTCCTATTCTTTTACTTTCACTTTCAGCAATAATATACCCTTTCTTATTATTTAAAAGAAAATGAAAAATCTCACTTTCAAATCTCTTTTGACTTTGTTGTCTTTTTTCACATAGATTACCAAAGAAAGATCCCTTATGATCAGCCATCTTTTCTAAGTCCATAACTGGATAACCTAACTCTTCTAACTTATTAAGAATCTTAGTTTTTCCAATTCCTGTTCTACCATGTAAAACAATATATTTAAATCCCTCATTAGCTATTGGGGTATTCTTAGCAACATACTCTCTATATGCTTTATACCCACCCTCTAATTTAGAAACTCTATAACCAAGTGAGCCAAAAAGAGCAGACATAGAGCCACTTCTCATTCCCCCTCTAGCACAATAGAAAACAAGTCTTCTATATTTTTTTGAAAGTTCCTGTATCTGTTTAAAAATTTCAGGAAGTCTTTTTGATATACAGTTTATTCCAATCTCTTTAGCAAGCTCTTTAGATTGTTGAACATATGTAGTTCCAACTGTTACTCTTTCATCATCTAATAGAACAGGAATATTTATTGCTCCTATAATTGGTTCTCTAGCAAACTCTTTAGGTGTTCTAACATCAATAAGTATATAGTTATCTAATTCTAAAACCTCTTTATATGTAATGGTGTTACTCATGTTTTAAAGCCTCCTGAAAATAAAATAATATATATTATATCATGTTTTTCCTATTTTATTCAAAAGATTTAAAATAAATTAATAACCTTGCTAAAATATAGATTATAGAGTATATATATTAATGAAAGAAAAGATAAAAAATAGAAAGGAAGAGGTAAAATGAAAGCAGTTGTATATGAGGATATTGATAGATTGGTATTAAAAGAGTGTGAGAAACCTAAATTGATAGAGGATACAGATGTTATATTAAAAGTTACAACAACAACTATATGTTCAAGTGATATTCATATAAAGAGGGGATTTGTTCCAAGGGCAGTTAAAGGAGTAGTTTTAGGGCATGAATTTGTAGGAGTAGTAGAGGAAAAGGGAGCGAAGGTTAAGAATTTTAATATTGGAGATAGAGTTGCAGTAAATTGTGAAACTTTTTGTGGAGAGTGTTTCTATTGTAAAAGAGGTTATGTAAATAATTGTACAGATAAAAATGGTGGTTGGGCTTTAGGTTGTAGAATAGATGGTGGACAAGGGGAGTATACACGTATCCCTTTTGCTGATAATTGCTTAACTAAGATACCAGATAGTGTAACAGATGAAGAGGCACTATTTACAGGAGACTTGCTATCAACAGGATATTGGGCATGCAAGATAGGAGAGATAGAGAAAGATGATACAGTAGTTGTAATAGGCGCAGGACCAACAGGGCTTTGTACACTATTAAATTTGAAATTGCACAATCCTAAAAAGATAATTGCAATAGATGTTGATGAGAATAGACTGGAGCTAGTTAAGAAAAACAGTTATGCTGACATAGTTTTAAATCCTTTGAAAGTGGATATTGAGAAAGAGATTTTGAAATATACAGAGGGAAGAGGTGCAGATAAAGTTTTTGAAGTAGCTGGAGGAGAGAGAACTTTTGATTTAGCACTAAAAATAGCTCGTCCAAATGGAACAGTTGTATTGGTGGCTATGTATGAAAAAGATCAAGTATTGCCTTTACCAAATATATATGGAAAGAATTTAACAATTAAATTTGGTGGGGTAGATGGTTGTGATTGTGATAAGATAATGAAATATATTGAGGAAAAGAAGATAGATGCAACACCATTGATTACTCATAGAATGAAATTTAAAGATATAATGGAAGCATATGAAATTTTTGAAAATAAGAGAGATGGAGTTATTAAAATAGCCATTAATATGAAAGAATAATAAAATAATTGTATTTCATAAGATATTTTCTAGGGTTATGGTATAATATAGGTAAGAAAAAATTTGATTGGTGAGTTCATGAAAATAGAAGCTAGAAGATTATTAAAAGAGATATATGGATATGATGATTTTAGAGAGGGGCAGAAGGTTATAATCTCCTCAGTATTGTCACGTAGAGATACATTAGGGGTGATGAGTACAGGAGGAGGAAAATCTATCTGTTATCAAATTCCAGCACTGTTATTTAGAGGAATAACCCTTGTAATCTCCCCTTTGATCTCTCTTATGAAAGATCAAGTGGATAGTTTAAAATTGTTAGGAATAAAGAGTGTATATATTAATTCAACACTATCTAAAGAAGAGTATATAGAGGCAATTCATAAGATAAAAAGTGGCAGTGTAAAGATAATATATATAGCTCCAGAAAGATTTGAAAATGAGAAGTTTTCATCTTTTATTGGGAAGTTAGACATCTCAATGGTAGCAGTAGATGAGGCACATTGTATATCTCAATGGGGACACGATTTTAGAAAAAGTTATCTAGAGATACCAAACTTTTTAAAGAAGGTAGGGAAAAGACCACAGATTCTTGCTCTTACAGCCACAGCAACTCTACAAGTAAGGGAAGATATAGAGGATAAACTTCAGATGAGAGAACCTTTCTTATATGTAGCTGGTTTTGATAGAGAAAATATATTTTTTAAGGTAGTGAGAAATGTTGTACCAGAGGCTTGGATAGTAGATTATCTGAAGAAAAATCCTAAGAAATCTGGAATAATATATGCCTCAACAAGAAAAGAGGTAGACAATTTATACTCATATTTAAAAGATATTAGGGGATACAATGTAGGAAAATATCATGCTGGACTTAATGAAAAAGAGAGGAAAGAGTATCAAGAGAAGTTTATTAAAGATGAGATAAAGATAATGGTAGCAACAAATGCTTTTGGAATGGGAATAGATAAATCAAATGTGAGGTTTGTAATACATAGAAATATTCCTAAGGATATGGAAAGTTACTACCAAGAGGCAGGACGTGCAGGAAGAGATGGAGCTCCAGCAGAGGCTATTTTGATGTTTTTTGAAGAGGATATAGGATTACAAGAGTATCTAATTGACTCCAATGAGGAGACAGAGGATAGTTTAAAAAAGGAGAAGAGAGCTAAATTAGATGTAATGGTGGAGTATGCCTATTTAGAGAGCTGTTATCGTGAATATATTTTAAAATATTTTGGAGATAAGAGAATAAAAAATTATTGTGGAAATTGTAGTAACTGTAAATCTTTTAAGAATGTAGAGGATTTAACGATTGATGCACAAAAAGTTCTATCTTGTATAGGGAGAGCTAAAGAGAGTATTGGAATATCGACTTTAACTAATATATTAGTTGGACGTTCAGATAGTAAAATGGATAGAAAAGAGTACAATAAACTTTCTACCTTTGGAATATTAAGAGATAGAGAGATAAAGTGGATAGAGGAGTTTATAAATTTCTTAATATCAGATGGATATTTAGAACAAAGTGCAGGAAGTTTTCCAGTTTTAAAATTGAATGAGAGAGCTAGAAAAGTCTTGAAAAATGAGATAACTGTTTTTAGAAGAATAGATGAGAAGGTAACCTTTGATTACTATGAAGATCCACTATTTGAAAATTTAAATCAGTTGAGAAGTGAGATTGCTGAGAGGGAAAATGTAGCTCCTTATATTGTATTTTCAGATTTGACACTTATGGAGTTAGCAGAGAAAAAACCTAAAAATAGATGGGATATGTTAAAAATAAGGGGTATAGGAAATCAGAAGTTTAAAAACTATGGAGAGGAATTTTTAAAGGTAATAAATAAGTTTTCTGATGAAGAGATGGAGATTATACATAGAGATAATTTGAATGAAGAGAGATATTTAGAGGAGCAGAGAATAGAAAAATTAAAAGAAAAGCTTAATCTAAAAATTAGCAACGATAAATTAAGAGATATTCTATTGAAAACTATATTTTTAAAGTGATAGGAGCAACATAAGGAGGGAAAATGAAAAAGTTATTGGCATTTTTGATGTTGGTTACTATATTAGGGTGTGGAAAAGAAGCAGAACAGGAGAAAGTTCAAGAGAATAAAGAGGTAAGTTCAAATATTGAATTAGAAAAAGAAAAGGAAGAGATAAAACAAGAGGAAAAATATTTAAATATAGTGGAAGTTTCAACAGTTTCATCTGGAAAGAAAAGTATAGAGATAAGATTCTCTGAAGATTTAGATCTCAATAGTGATATTGATGCCTATGTAAAAGTAAATAGTGATATTCCGTATACTTTGGTTAAAATTAAAAATAAGGTGGTAATTACTGGGGATTTTAATTTAGGTGACACTTATGAAGTTGAGATAAGAGAGGGATTAAAATCTAAAGATGGTTTAGAACTGAAGGAGAATTATAAAACTACTGTATCCTTTAAAGATTTAGAGCCTAAAATATCTTTTTCAAATGAGGGAATAATTTTACCTGGGGTAAATGAAAAGAGGATAAGTTTTAGATCTCTTAATGTAAAAAAAGTTAATGTTACTTTGAAGAAAATCTATGAAAATAATACAACACAATTTTTGCAAGAGTTTAATTTTAAAGGAAATGGAAATGTTTTTAACTATGCTTTACAAGGGGAGTTTTACAAGATAGGAGATACTATTTTAGAGAAAACTTACACTCTTGATAGTATAAAAAACAAGTGGATTCAAACAGAGATAGATTTAGGAAATTTAGCTGATAAGAAGGGATTTTATATAGTTGAACTATCTTTTGATGAGAAAGGAATAGATTATAAGTTTCCAGATGATGTAGAAAATTGGAAAAAATATAGTTTCTTTGAGAACAATGGAAAGATAGGAAAAGTTGTTATGCTGTCAGATAATGCAATGGTAGCTCAAAAAACAAGGGATAACATTGTAGTAAATGTTCTTAATATAACAGACAACTCTTTAGTAAAAGGGGCAAAAGTTAAGGCTATAACAACGAATAATCAACTTTTAGAAGAGAAAGTAACTGATGAAAATGGAGAGGTTATTTTTAATAACAACGATAAGATTTTTTATCTACTTAGTGAAAAAGGAGAGGAGAAATCAATTTTAAAATTTGATGATTCTCAACTTTCATATGAGGGATTTGCAGTTGATGGAATTTATAGTAGCAAAGGTGTAAAAGGGTTCTTATATACAGATAGAGGAATTTATAGACCAGGAGACAAGATATATTTCTCTGTTATAGCTAGAAGTGATAAAAAAACTTTTCCAGAGGGGCAACCTATAAAGGTAAATGTTTATACACCTAGAGGAGAAAAATTTATTGAGAATAGAGTTATAAAAGATAGTAAAAATGGATTTTACACTTTTGAGATTGAAACTAATCAAGATTCAGAAACTGGTTTATGGAAGGTAGAGGTTGAATTAGGTGGAGATAAGTTTCAAAAGGATATACCTGTTGAAACAATAGTTCCTTATAAAATAAAAGTGGAAACTGAAGCTCCTAAAGAGGTGGATCTATCTCAAGAGAAAGAGTTGAAATATAGTGTAAAATCTGATTATCTTTTTGGAGCTCCAGGAAGTGATCTGAAATATACAAGTGAATTGGAAGTAAGAGAGGAAGAGATCTCTTTTGAGAAGTATAAAAACTATGTATTTAAAGATCCTACAACTTATAGTTTTTACTATAATGATCAAAAAAAAGGAGTTTTAGATGCAAATGGAAGAGGAGAAGTTACATATAATGTAGAAAAAATATCTCCTTCAAATATCAATTTAACTGGAAGAATAGTTACAAGAGTTTTAGAAACTGGTGGTAGACCAGTAACTAATATAGAGGAAATTTTATTGAAAAAATTTGATACATATGTAGGAATTGAAAATAGTGGAAGAGATTATATTAAAAGTGGAGACAGATTAAATCTTAAAGTAATATCTGTAACAAATGATGGAAAGGAATTGGTAGCAGGAAGAAAATTAAAATATAGAATATATAGAAATGAGTACTCTTGGTGGTGGGATTATAGTGACTATGGAAGTTTCCTAAAATCAATAAAAACAGATAGCAATACAACTTTGATCTCTGAGAAAGAGTTTGTATCTTTAGATAAACCATATTTAATAGATTGTGAAATTAATGGAACAGGGGAAATTTTAGTTGAGGTTGAAGATCTTGCAACAGGACAAAAGACAGGGGTAAATCTATATGCAAGTACTTGGATAGATTCTAGTATTAGTAAAAAAATAGATACTTTGAAGATAAAAGCCGATAGAGAGCAGTATAATATTGGAGATAGAGCAAAGATATACTATGAGGGAGAAAAGGGAGCAAGAGCTTTAGTAACTGTTGAAAAATCTGGGCAAATTTTGAAGAGATATTGGAAAGATGTAGAGGGAATAGAGAATGTTGAAGAGGTAGAGATAAGTGAAGAGATGTTCCCTAATGCCTATGTAACAGTTGCACTATTCCAAGATTATGAAAACTATACAAATGATAGACCATTGAGATTATATGGAGCAGTACCATTGATGGTAAAAGATGATTCTACTAGGTTAAATTTAGATATTTTAGCTCCAGATGAGATAAAACCAAATGAAACTTTTAAAGTTAAGGTAAAAAATAGAGCTAATAGTAAAATAGATTATACAGTTGCTGTTGTAGATGAGGGGCTTTTAGATATTACAGGATTTAAAACACCAGATCCTTGGAAATATTTTTATCAAAAAGAGGCACTACAAATTTCAGCTTTTGATAACTACAATGAGATCATAGGAAAAACTTTTGGAGAGGTACACCAAGTTTTAAAAGCTGGTGGTGGAGATTTCTTAGCTGAATCTTTAATGGCTAATAAAAGTAGAAGTAAACAACTAGGAATAGAAGATGCAGAGAGATTTAAACCTGTTGTTATGTTTAAAGGGGTACTTTCCACAGATGAAAATGGAGAAGGGGAAGTTGAATTTTTAATGCCAAACTATATGGGTGCTGTTAAGGTAATGGTGGTAGGTGCTGATTTTGAAAAATATGGAAGTGCTGAAAAAGAGATTTTAGTAAAAGCTCCTGTGGTGTTAAATAGTTCAATTCCAAGAGGTTTAAAAGTTGGAGATGAGTTGACTATTCCAGTGGAGATTTTTGCTTTAGAAGAGGGAGTAGGAGATATAAAAGTAAGTTTAGAGTTTAATGGTGAGATTCAAAAAGAAGAGATTGAGTTAAAGAATAAAGAGAAAAAAACATTGTTCTTTAAAATAAAAGTTCCAAATAGAATAGGGGTAGAGAAGATAAAAATATCTGTGGATTCATCAAGATATGATCATGAAGAGGTAACTAATATAGCTATAAATTCCAACTCTCCATATATCTATATCAATGAAGTAAAAAGTGTGGAGAGTGAACAAGATTTTAATGTACCAAAAGAGTTTGTAAGTGGTAGTGTAAATAGTAGAATAACTATCTCATCTTCACCTATTTTAGCAATAGATGAGAGATTACAATGGTTAATTAGATACCCTTATGGCTGTGTAGAACAAACAACTTCAAGTGTTTTCCCACAACTATTTATATCAAAACTATCATATGAAAAGAACTTTGATATGAAAGAGATAACTAAAAATATTAATAGTGGAATTGCTAGACTTTCAAGATTTCAATTATATGATGGATCTTTCTCATATTGGATAGGAGATTCAGATAGTAATTTATGGGCAACTAACTATGTTGGGCATTTCCTAATAAATGCTAAAGATAGAGGTTACTACATACCTAATGATATGTATGAAAAATGGTTGAGATTTAGTAAACAACAGGCTAAAAATTATAGTGGAGATATAGATCTAAAAGCTTATACTCTTTATCTATTGGCATTGGCAGGAGAGCCAGATATTAGTGAGATGAACTTAATGTATGAAAATTACTTAGATAAGATGTTAGTTCCAAGTCGATGGTATTTAGCAGCTGCTTATAAGCTTTCTGGTGATGAGAAGATGGCTAGAGAGATAGGGGATAAGCTTTCAATAGAGATTCCTAAAGCTAGTTATGAATATTATTCAAGTAGCTATGGTTCAAGGCTTAAAGACAAGGCAATAGTATTAAGTGCTTACTATACTATCTATGAGAAAATAGAGAAAAATCTTTATAATGAGATAGTAAAAGTTCTTCAATCTCAAGAGTGGCTATCTACTCAAAGTAGTGCTTACTCTCTTTTAACTATGGCAGAGATAAAAGAAAATAAAGAGAAAGAGAAGTTAAAAGCTATTCTTGAAATCAATGGAGAAACTAGAAAGTTTATCTCAAGTGATGAAGATTATATTGAAAATCTTTCAGAAGATATTAAAAGTATAGAAGTAAGAGCTAATGATGGAAAAGAGATATATGTTAATTACTATTGGGAAGGTGTTCCTATTAACTATGAGGGAGAAAATATCTCTAAAAATATTAAAATTGAAAGACACTACTATGATCTAAATGGAAAAGAGCAATCAGAAGAGTTTGTAAAATCTTTAGAGAGTGGAAAATCATTTTGGTTAGAAGTAAGAGTTTTACCTAGTGATGATGTAGAGAGATATTTCTCTATAAATAATGTAGCTTTAACTCAAGTGTTGCCAACTGGTTGGGAGATAGAAAATCTAAGAGCTTTAAATCAAGATTATCCTAAGTGGGTAGAGGAAAAAACAGAGGACACATATGTTGATTATGAAGATATTAGAGATGATAGAATAATGTGGTTCTTCTCTTTTGATAATTATGATTCAAGAAGAAATAGTTTCTTTGTTAAAATTAACACTGTAACAAAGGGAAAATATAGATTACCAGGAACAATGGCAGAGGCTATGTATGATAAAAATTATGAAGCTTATTTAAAAGGAACTGAAGTTGAGGTTAAATAATGAAAAAGCTTTATTATATACCACTAATATTTTTGATTTTTATATTAGGGGTAACACTAAAAATATATCTGACTTTTAATATAGAAAAGATGGAAGAGAGTTTTGAAAGTAGATATAGTCAAATGGTGCTTGACGAGAAAGATAAAATTTTAGGTGTATATCTAAATAAAGATGAACAATGGCATCTAAAAAGTGAAGAGAAGATTCCTGAAAAGCTGAAAGAGGCAGTTTTAAATTTTGAAGATAGAAAGTTTTACTCTCATAGTGGAGTTGATTTTAAAGCTATAATAAGAGCTGTAAAAGATAATATTTTTAGTAGGCAGAGAACAGGGGCAAGTACCATAGATATGCAAGTAGTAAAGATATTGAATCCTAAAAAGAGAAGTTATTTTAATAAGTATATTGAGATAGTACAAGCTCTAAAATTAGATAGAAATTTTGATAAAGATGAGATATTGAGAATATATCTAAATAATGCTCCCTATGGTGGAAATATTGTAGGATATAAGACAGCCTCACTTTTATATTTTCAAAAGGAACCAAATGAGCTTACTTGGGGAGAGGCAGCACTTTTAGCAGTGTTGCCTAACTCTCCTGGGCTTATTCATGTAGAGAAAAACAGAGATAGATTAATAAAAAAAAGAAATTTACTTTTAAAAAAGTTAAAGGATAGAAAAGTTATAAGTGAGTCACAACACACTCTTTCTATAAAAGAGCCTATACCAAAGCAGAGATATTATTTTAAAAGTATAGCTCCACACTTTACAAGAAGAGTAATAAATGAAAATAGTGATAAGATAATAAAAACAACTATTGATAGAGAGTTACAAAGTAAGATAGAAAAAGTTGTAAAAGATTATAGTGAGTATCTGAGAAGTGAAGGGATTCCCAATATAGCTGTAATGGTAGTTAACAACAGAAACTATGAGGTAAAGGCCTATATAGGTTCACAGGAATTTTTTGATGAAAAGAGCAATGGACAAGTTGATGGGATAACAGCTTTAAGATCTCCAGGTTCGGTGTTAAAGCCTTTTCTTTTGGCTCTAGCCATAGATGATGGATTAGTTGCTCCACAATCAAAAGTCCCAGATGTACCTCTATATTTTTCAAACTTCACCCCTCAAAATGCTAATAAAAAATATTATGGAATGATAGAGATTAGAGAGGCACTGATAAAATCTTTAAATATCCCCTTTGTAAACTTGTTGAGAGAGTATGGAGAGGAGAGATTTTTCTATTTTTTAAAGCAGGTATTGGGATTTAAAGATAGTGATGTATCAAGATATGGGCTTTCTCTTATTTTAGGAACTAAGGAGTTAAAAGTTGAAGATATAGCTAAATTTTATACAGGTTTAGCAAACTATGGGAATTTTAAAGATCTTAAATATATTAAAACACAAGCTTTAGAAGAGGGAGAGGAACTTTTCTCAAAGGGAAGTGCATATTTAACATTGGACACTATAAAGGAGCTACAACGTCCAGGGCTAGAGAGAATGTATATAGAAAAAAATCCGATATCTTGGAAAACAGGAACAAGCTATGGAAGAAAAGATGGTTGGGCAGCAGGAGTGACACCAGAGTGGACAGTGGTAGTATGGACAGGAGATTTTACAGGAAAGGGAAATATAAATCTAACTGGAGTTAAAACTTCTGGTAAGTTACTTTTTAATATATTTAATATTTTATCTTGTAAGGAGAAGGAATTTACTCTTCCTGAAGATCATATGTTAAAAATAAAAGTGGACAAAGAAACTGGATATAGATTAAAATATGATATACCTTTTAAAGAGATTTATTATCCAAGTGATGTAAAGCCTCTGAAAACATCTCCATATTACAAAAAGATTTTTGTAACTGAGGATGGAAAAGAGGTAGATTCAAGGGATAGTGAATTTGTAAATAGTAGAGAGGAGATAGTTTTAAATTATCCTATTGAGGTTATTAATTATCTTATTAAAGAAAATAGAGATATTTCAACTTTATATAACAATAAGATAAAGAAAAAAACTATAAAATTCATATATCCAGTAAAAAATCTAAAAATTATACTCCCTAAAGATTTTGATGGAGAAAAGGATATAATTATAAAGATAGCTAATTTGAAAAAGCAAAATATTTATTGGTATATAAATGGTGAGTATATAGGAGAGGGAAGAGAAAGTGAGAGAAAACTGAATCTCAAAGCTGGAAAATATCAGGTAACTATAGTTTCTTCTGATGGAGAGATTGAAAAAGTTGACTTTGAAATAGAAAAAACACGATAGAGAGGACAGAAAATGGTAGAATTTTTTATAGCAAAAAAACATATTTTTGAAAGAAAGAGACAAAGTTTAATTTCAATGTTAGGGATAGCAATAGGAATTATAGTTTTAGTTGTATCAATAGGGATAGCTAATGGGCTTGATAAAAATATGATTGATAGTATTCTTTCAATGACTAGCCATGTGCTAGTTTCTGAGGGAGAGAATATGTCAGATTACAAAGAACTAAAAAGTGAGATAGAAAAATTAGACAATGTTAAAGGAGCAGTACCAAGCATAGAGACACAGGGAATTTTTAAATATAATGGTGTCTATGGGGGATATATAGCTGGAGTTAGAATAGAGGGATTTGATCTTGAAAGCGCCAGAAAAGCTATGGATCTTGATAAAAAATTATATGAGGGAAGTATAAATCCTAATAAAATAAGTGGACTGTTGATAGGAAAAGAGTTAGCTAAAAATATAGGAGCTAGTGTAGGAGATGAGGTAACAATTATCTCATCTGAAAATAGAGAGATAAAGTTTAAAATAGATGGAATATTTCAAAGTGGTTATTATGATTATGACATTAATATGATTATAATGCCTTTAAAAGCAGCTCAATATATGATGTATAGTGGAGATACAGTTAATAAAATTGATGTAGTTTTAAACGATCCATATAAAGCACCAGAGGTAGCAAATGAAATAATGACTAAATTAGGAGCTTTTTCAAGAACATGGGGAGAGTTAAATAGAAATCTTCTATCAGCTCTTTCACTTGAAAAAACAGTTATGATTATGGTTTTTTCTCTTATTGTTATTATAGCAGGGTTTGTTGTATGGGTAACTTTAAATATGTTGGTTAGAGAGAAGATAAAAGATATTGGTATAATGAGATCAATGGGATTTTCTAGAAAGAGTATTATGAAGATATTTTTGATACAAGGTATGATTCTAGGAGTGACAGGGATAATTATTGGAACTCTGATAGCTCTAGGAATGTTATGGTATATAAAAAATTATACTCTTTCATTTGTAACATCTATCTATTATTTGACAAAGATACCAGTGGAAATTTCATTTAAAGAGATATTGATAATAATAGGAGCAAACCTTGGAATTATATTTGTATCAAGTGTATTCCCAGCATATAGAGCAGCAAAATTAGAGACAGTGGAGGCATTAAGACATGAGTAATGAGATATTGAGATTGGAGAATATAGAAAAATATTATAGTGGAAGTGTAGATAAACTACATATAATTAGAAATTTAAATCTATCAGTTGAAGAGGGGGAGTTTATCTCTATTTTAGGTAGATCAGGCTCTGGAAAATCTACTCTTTTAAATGTAATTGGTCTTTTAGATAAGATAGATGGAGGAAAAATATTTATAGATGGAAAGGAAGTAGATGTTCTTTCAGATGCTGAGAAAGATAGATTAAAAAACAAGATGTTAGGGTTTGTGTTTCAATTTCACTATCTTCTTCCAGAGTTTACAGCTCTAGAAAATGTTATGTTGCCAGCTCTTATAGATGATTTTTCAAATAAATTTGAGATAGAAAAGAGAGCTATGGAGCTTTTAAAATCTGTTGGGCTAGAAGAGAGAGTACATCATAAGCCATCACAACTATCTGGAGGAGAAAAACAAAGAGTAGCTATAGCTAGAGCTTTAATAAACTCACCTAAGATTTTATTAGCTGATGAACCTACTGGAAATCTAGATGAGGAGACAAGTGAAACAATTTTTAATATTTTGAGGGATATAAATAAAAATAGAAAGCAAACAATAATTGTTGTAACTCACTCTAAAGATTTAGCTCAAATATCAGATAAAAAACTGTATTTGAAAAAAGGTGTTCTAGAAACTGAAGAATAAAAAAATTTTTTTAAAAATAAAAAAGGAAATTCGATAAGTTTCTTGTATATTATAGTACAAAGCAAATAGAACTTGCAGAACAAAAAGGAAGTGGTATTATGAAAATGTCTATCCATGGAAAACAATTAGTTGTAACTGATGCAATTAGAAAGTATGCAGAAAGCAAACTAGGGAGGGTTGAAAAGTATCACGACAGTATTATAGAATTAGACGTTAGTTTATCAGCAGTTAAAACAAAAACAGGAAGCAATCATACAGCTGAAGTATTAGCATATCTAAGTGGAAGTACATTAAAAGCAACTTGCTCAGATGTAGACTTATACGCAGCTATAGATCAAGTTTCTGATATTATAGAGGGACAATTAAAGAAACATAAAGAAAAAAGAAACGCAAACTATGGACAAGCAACTGGAGTTAGAAAAATAAAATATAATCCTGAAACTCACACAGTTGAAAAAGAAGCAGCAGTTAACATAGTTAAGGTTTTATTACCAGCAAAACCTATGGATATAGAAGAAGCTATTCTTCAACTTGAAATGTTAAATAGAACATTCTATCCATTTACTAACTGTGAAACTGGTGAAATGAATATAGTTTATAAGAGAAAAGATGGAGATTATGGTCATATAGAACCAGCATCAAAATAATAGCTTAGAATAATATTAAAGCTGCAGTTAATCTGCAGCTTTTTTGTTTGTCTAAAAATTTATTAAAAACTTGAAAAAATTTGATATAAGGAATATAATTTTTAAGGTATTTCTTTTTTCTTGCTAGAGAGTAAGATTATGCTATAATATAAAGAAAGTTATAGAGGAGAAAATTATGAAGAAATTAATATATCTACTTATAGTGGTAATGATAATTATTGGTGGAGGAGTAGGGTATATTTATCATGAAATAAATAAGCCCCAAAAATATGCTAAGGTAATAGAGATAAAAAGTGATGTTCCTTTAAAAAAATCTTTATCAGTTTTACCAATTTCTAAAAATATAATCTTTAAGGGGTATCTAAAATATAGAAATGAAGGTAAAGGAATAAAAGCTGGTTACTATGAGTTAAAAGGTAACTTAAATATGAAGGAGCTAATTGATGTTCTTGAAGAGGGAAAGGATAAGGTATTTAGATTGACAATACCTGAAGGATACAGTGTAGCTGAGATAGCTGAACTTTTAGAGAAGATGGGTAAGATAGATAAGGATAAGTTTTATAAGACATTTAATGAGATAGAATTTCCATATCCTACACCTAATGGAAATTTTGAGGGGTATCTATATCCAGAAACTTATTATATTCCAGATAACTATGATGAGAGATTAATTTTAAGAACTTTATTGAGAGAATTTTTGAAAAAATTTCCACCTGAAAACTATCCAAATAAAGAGGAATTTTATCAAAAATTGATAATGGCATCAATATTAGAGAGAGAGGCAAAGTTAGATGAAGAAAAACCTTTAATGGCATCTGTTTTTTATAATAGAATGGATAAAGGAATGAAATTAGCCTCTGATGCAACAGTGAATTTTGTATACAATTATAAGAAGAAAAGAATGTATTATAAGGATTTAGAGATAGATTCTCCATACAATACATATAAATATAAGGGACTTCCACCAGCTCCAATATCAAATCCAAGTGTAGTATCTGTTGAAGCAGCTTATAACCCAGCAAAAACAGATTATCTATTCTTTGTAGCTAAGGGAGATGGGGGACACTTTTTCAGTAAAACATATAGAGAACATTTAGAATTTCAAAGAAAGAATAAGGAGAACAAATAGTGAGTAAAATAGTTTTGGCTGGAATAAATAGCCAGTATGTACATCTAAATTTAGCAGTTAGATATCTAAAAAAATATGTAGAAGCAAATAGTGATCTGAAAATAGAGATTTATGAAACAAATATAAATAATCAAGTGTTTAATATTATTAAGGATATTTATGAATTAAATCCTGATAAAATTATTTTTTCAACATATATTTGGAATAAAGAGTATATAGTTGAGATTGTAAAAGAGTTAAAAAAAGTATTGCCTAATGTTGAAATTATTTTAGGTGGTCCAGAAGTATCATATAAGTGGGAAAAATTTATGGCAAATATGCCAGAAGTTGATGCTTTGTTATTGGGAGAAGGGGAAAAAGTTATTTTAAACTTTTTAACTAAAAAAGATAAGAAAGTACTTGGAGTTGTTTATAGAGAGAATGGAGAGATAATTTTTAATGGAATAGAACCTATAATAGAGAATTTAGATATAGTTCCATTTCCATATGAGGATTGGGAATTAGAGGATAGAACTAAGATTTTCTATTATGAAAGTTCAAGAGGTTGTCCTTTTAGTTGCTCATATTGTCTGTCTTCAATAGATAAAACAGTGAGATATTATAGTTTAGATAGAGTAAAAAAAGATTTGAAAAGATTTCTAGATTCTCCAATTAAACTTTTAAAATTTGTAGATAGAACTTTTAATTTAAAAAAAGAGAGATATATGGAGATTTGGCAATTTCTTCTTGAAAATTATAGAGAGGGGATAACTTTCCATTTTGAGATAAATGCCAATATTTTTGATGATGAAACTTTAGACTTTTTAGAAAAAGTGCCAAAGGGATATTTTCAATTTGAAATAGGAGTTCAAAGTATAAATCCTGAAACAATGGTGGCTATTAAAAGAAATAATATTCTTGATAAACTAGCTCACAATGTAAGAAGAATCAGTAGAAACATTCACTTGCACTTAGATCTAATAGCAGGATTACCATATGAAACATATGATATCTTTAAAGATTCTTTTAACTATGTATATAATTTAAAACCTGAGATGATTCAACTTGGATTTTTAAAACTGTTAAAGGGAACTCAGATGTATGATGAGGTTGAAAAGTATCAATATAAATATTATTCTAAACCACCATATGAGGTTTTTTCAAATAAGTTTATAAGTTTTGGTGAATTAGTAAAATTAAAAAATCTGGAAAAGATGTTAGATTACTATTATAACTCTGAAAAATTTAGTTACACTTGTGATTTTGTTATAAAGAATAATTTTGATAGTGCTTTTACTTTTTTTGAGAAAATAGCAGATTACTATGATAAGAAAGAGTATTTAAAAATTAGTCACAAAGAGGTAGCACTTTTTAATATTTTATATGATTTTTATGTGGAAAATAATTTGAAAGATTTAGATATATTTGTTGAATTTTTAAAATATGATTATCTAGCTTTAGGAAAGCCAGGATCATATCCAGAATGGTTAAAAAGCAATAAAAATAGTGAATTACACAATCAATTGATAAAAGATAGTGAATTTAAAAGTGTTAGAGAGGGACATAAAAATAGTGAGTTGGAAGAGTTTAAGTATAATATCTTTACAAATAAAAGAGAGAATATAAATATTTTCTTTAATTATAAGACAAAGAAACATGAGATTATTTTTAAATAGTTTGAAAAAAAGTAGGGAAGTATGTTATAATTTTAAGGAAATGGATTGGAGATTTTATGGAGCTATATAAAGGGATTCAAAGGAAGAATTTAAGGGAAAATCTTATTGAAAAAAATGATAGAATAGTTGTAGGTTTTTCTGGTGGTCCAGACTCAGTTTTTTTAACAGAGATGTTATTAAAATTAAGAGAGGAGATTGAGTTTGAAATAATTTTAGTTCATATAAACCATCTTTTAAGGGGAGAAGCCTCTGATGGAGATGAGAGATTCTCTTTAGAATATGGAAAGAAAAAAGGATTAAAAGTTTTTAGCAGAAAAATAGATATAACTACATTAGGTAAAAAAGAGGGATTGACTTTAGAAGAAGCAGGTAGAGAAGCTAGATATAATCTTTTTAATGAGATTTTTATTCAAGAGAAAGCTAATAAGATAGCTCTTGCACACAATAAAGATGATCAATTAGAAACATTTATGTTTAGATTGGTTCGTGGTGCAGGGTTAGAAGGGTTAGAAGGTATAGTTTCTAAACGTGACAGATATATTCGTCCAATTTCTGAAATCTATAAAAAAGATATTGTAAACTATTTAGATTCTAATGGAATAGAGTATAGAATAGATAAAACAAATTTTGAAAATGAGTTTACAAGAAATAGTATTAGATTAGATTTAATACCATTTATAGAAAAAAGATATAATCCTAAATTTAAAGATAGGTTATATGCTCTGATTGAAGAGATAAGAGAGGTAAATAGAGCTTTAAATATAAATTTAGAGGATTATCTTGTAAATGGAAAATTATCTATAGAAAAATTGCAAAAGTTAGACAGATATCTTCTAAGAAAGGTATTATTACAATATTTATATAGTTATGATATAGAGGTAACTAGAAAAAAAATATCTGGAATAGAAGAGATTTTAAATAAAGGAGGGAGCAAAGATATTTCTCTAAATGGAAATTATATATTGAGAAAGGATTATAACTATCTCAGTATAATTGAAAATAGAGAAAGATTTGAAGGTATTGAAGAAAAAGTTTTAAAGATCCCTGGTCAGATTAAATTTGGAGATTATATAATAGAAGCTATTGAAAGTGATAAGAT
>UQQO01000020.1 GCA_900543175.1 uncultured Fusobacterium sp. | reverse complement strand
GAATGTAAGCCATAATTTTTATGGTTTCATTCCTTTTTTTATAAATTTTAATTTTAGGAGGATAGTTTTATGAAAGATTTTATAGGAATAAAAGATATGACTAAGAGGAGATTTTAGAAGTATTAGATTTAGCAGAAGAGCTTTCTAAAAATCCTCAACCAGAGTTAATAGATAAGAAGATAGCAGCAACTCTTTTCTTTGAACCATCAACTAGAACAAGACTTTCATTTACATCAGCAGCTATGAGAATAGGCGGAAAAGTATTAGGATTTGATTCACCAGGAGCAACTTCTGTAACTAAAGGGGAATCATTAAGAGATACAGTAAAAATGGTAGAAGCTTATTCAGATGTAATTGTAATGAGACATAATATTGAAGGTGGACCAAAATTTGCTGCTGAAATCTCTAAAAATCCAGTAATCAATGCTGGAGATGGAGCAAATGAACATCCAAGCCAAACTCTATTAGATCTATTTACAATAAGACAAGAGTTAGGAAAAATTGAAGGGGTAAAAATTGCCTTTGTTGGGGATCTGAAATATGGAAGAACAGTTCACTCACTCACTAAAGCTTTAGAAATGTTCAATGGAGAATTTTACTTTGTAGCTCCAGATCTAATTCAAATTCCAGAATATATTACAAAAGAACTAGATGAAAAGGGAATGAAATATCATCTTTGCTCAGAGTATGAACCAATTTTAAAAGAGATAGATGTATTATATATGACAAGAATTCAAAAGGAAAGATTTGAAAATCTTGATGACTATGAAAAAGTAAAAGGGGTTTACAATATTTCAAAGGATACAATAGTAGGAAAATGTCAAGATCATATGATAGTACTTCATCCACTTCCAAGAGTTGATGAGATAGATGTTGATTTAGATGATACAAAACATGCACTTTACTTTAAACAAGCAGCTAATGGAGTTCCAGTAAGACAAGCTATGTATGCTTTAGCTCTAGGAGCAAAGGAATCAAAGACTGTTACTAAGGAAGAGGAAAATGTAGTGGAAAATGAAAAATCAGTTTGTTCAAACCCTAAATGTGTAACAAACTCTGAAATAACAAAGAATAAAGTAATAGTTAAAGAGTATGGAAAATTCTGCTACTACTGTGGAAAAGAGATAAAATAATTTTATATATAAAACACTAGGAGGAAAAATGTTTTTAGAAGATTGTTTAATTTTAGAAAATAAACATATTGCAGGACAAAATTATTTAATGAGATTGAAATCAGAAAAAGCTGTAGAGGCATCAAAAGCTGGACAATTTTTCATGTTAAAATGTGAAAATAGAATCTATACATTAAGAAGACCTATAAGCTTACACTATGCAGATAAAGAGAAAAAAGAGTTAGAGTTCTATTATGAAGTAAAAGGTGGAGGAACAAAAGAGTTTGCTCAAATGAAAGCTGGGGAAATAATAAATATTCAAGGACCTTTAGGACATGGATTCTCTACTGATATGGAAGGGAAAGAACTTATGGTAGTTGGTGGAGGAATGGGAATGGCTCCAATGAAACTATTAATAGAAGTTCTAAAGAAAAATAACAAAGTTACTTTTATAGCTGGAGGAAGAAATGCTGAAGCAGTAGAGATTCTTTCAAACTTCAATTTAGATGATGTAGAACTTCATGTAACAACTGATGATGGAAGTGCTGGAACAAAGGGAAATGTTATAGTTAAAATGGAAGAGTTAATGCAAAACAAAAAATTTGATATGGTGTTCACTTGTGGACCTCATAAAATGATGGAAGCTGTTGCAAAAACTTCAGATAAATACAATACAGAGTGTGAAGTTTCACTAGAGGAAAGAATGGCATGTGGAGTAAAAGCTTGTGTAGGATGCTCAATTAAAACTAAAGTTGGAATGAAAAAAGTATGTCATGATGGACCAGTATTTAAAGCTGAAACAATAGTTGATTTAGATCCAGTTGAAAAAACAGAAACTTGTTGTGGTAATTAATTAGAGGATTTTGGAGGAAGAAAATGAATAGATTACAAACTAAATTTTTAGGAGTAGATTTTAAAAATCCAATAGTTACATCTTCAGGGTGCTTTGGATTTGGACTTGAGTATAGAGATTACTTTGATCCTAACATATTAGGAGGAATTGGAATAAAAGGATTAACATTAGAAGCTAGAGATGGAAACTATGGGACAAGAATAGCTGAAACTCCAGCAGGAATGTTAAACTGTGTAGGATTAGAAAATCCAGGAATAGAATATTTTGAAAGCCATATTTTACCAGAGATGAAAGCTGCTGGAATAACAACAAATATAATAGCTAATATCAATGGAAAAACAGTTGACGAGTATGTAGAGATAGCTAAAAGAGCTGATAAGATAAAAGAGATAGCTATACTTGAATTAAATATCTCTTGTCCAAATGTAAAAGATGGAGGAATGGCATTTGGAGCTAATCCAGAAGTTGCTGCAAGAGTTACAAGAGAGGTAAGAAAAGTTACTACAAAACCTCTAGTAGTAAAACTTTCTCCAAACGTAACAGATATAGCTGGAATAGCAAAAATAGTAGAAGAGAATGGAGCAGATGCAGTATCACTTATCAATACACTTTTAGGAATGGTAATTGATCTTAAAACTAAAAAACCTCTATTAGGAAATACATTTGGAGGATTTTCTGGACCAGCTGTAAAACCAGTTGCAGTAAGAATGGTGTATCAAGTATATAAAGCAGTAAATATTCCTATTATTGGAATGGGAGGAATCTCAAGTGTTGAAGATGCTCTTGAATTTATAATGGCAGGAGCTTCAATGGTATCACTAGGAACAGGAATCTTCTCAAATCCAATGTTACCAGTAGAAGTAGCAGAGGGATTACAAAAATATTGTGAAGAAAATGGAATTGAAAATATTAGTGAACTAGTTGGAATAGCACATAGACAATAATATAGAAAAATTTAGGAGGAAAGAGAAATGATAAATGCAAAAGATAGAATGATAATCGCTTTAGATTTTCCTACAATGGAAGCAGCAAAAGAGTTAGTAGAAAAAATTGGTGATGGAGCTACTTTCTATAAAGTTGGACTAGAACTTTTCCTTAACTCAAAAGGGGAAATGATTGAATATTTAAGAAGTAAAGGTAAAAAAATATTCCTTGATTTAAAATTCCACGATATTCCAAATACAACAGCAATGGCATCAGTTTTTGCTGCTAAACAAGATGTATTTATGTTTAACGTACATGCTAGTGGTGGAAGAAAAATGATGTCTAAAGTAGTTGAAGAAGTTAAAAAAGTAAATCCAAATAACGTAGTAATTGGAGTTACTGTACTTACAAGCTTATCAGCTGCAGATGTAGAGGAAACATTTAAATCTACACTATCACTATCAGATTTAGCTCTAAACTGGGCAAAATTAGGAAAAGAAGCTGGACTTGATGGAGTAGTATGTTCTCCATGGGAAGCAAAATTAATAAAAGAAGCTTGTGGGGCTAACTTTAAAACTGTATGTCCAGGTGTAAGACCAAGATGGTCAGCAACAAATGACCAAGAAAGAATAATGACTCCAAAAGATGCTATAATGAATGGATGTGATTTCTTAGTAGTAGGAAGACCTATAACTAAAAATGAAGATCCTGCAAATGCAGCTAAATTAGTAGCTCAAGAGATTGAAGAAGGAATGAAAGAGGCAGGATTATGCTAGTTAAAAATTGTAAACTAGTAGTAGAGAATAATCAAGAGATCATAAGAGATATTCTTATAGAAGATGGAGTTATTACAAAAATAGATGAAAATATTCAAGCAGAAGGGCATGAGATAGTTGATGCACAATCTAACTATGTTCTTCCTGGAATAATCGATGTTCACACACATATGAGAGATCCTGGGCTTACTCATAAAGAGGACTTTACAAGTGGAAGTAAGGCATGTGCAAGAGGTGGAGTAACTACTTTTATAGATATGCCAAATACTATTCCTGTAACAGTTACAGAGAAAGCTTTAATGGATAAGAAAGATATGATGGTTGGAAGATCATATGTGGATTATGGATTCCATTTTGGTGGAAGTAAAAAAGATAATAGTGAAGAGATAAAGAAAGTTTTAGATAAAGTAGCCTCAACAAAAATTTTCTTAAATATGTCAACTGGAGATATGCTTATAGAAAATGAAAAAGTTGTTGAAAATATCTTTAGAGAATCAAAAATAATCTCTGTTCATGCTGAAGAGGGAATGGTAGAAAAAGCTATTGAATTTTGCAAAAAATATGATAAAGAGCTTTATCTATGCCATCTTTCTAAAGCTAGTGAGATTGAGCTTTTAAAACAAGCAAAAGCTGAAGGAGTAAAGGTTTTTGGAGAGGTAACGCCACACCATCTATTCTTAAATGTTGATGATGTAAATGCCACTGAGAGAAGTAAGATGCTTTTAAGAATGAAGCCTGAATTAAAGGAGAAATCAGATAATGAAGCTCTATGGAAAGCATTAGCAGATGGAACATTAGATAGTATAGGAACAGATCATGCTCCTCATTTAATAGAAGAGAAACTAGCTAAATTAACATATGGAGTTCCAAGTGTAGAAAACTCATTGGAAATGATGTTAAATGGAGTAAAGGAAAATAGAATAACTTTTGAAAGATTGATAGAAGTTATGTGTAAAAATCCAGCTAAAATCTTTAAAATAAAAAATAAAGGGAATATAGCAGTTGGATATGATGGAGACTTAGTTATTGTTGATACAAATGATAACTCTCCAATAAAAGATGATAAGGTTATAACAAAAGCTAATTGGACACCTTTTGAAAATTGTAACAGAGGTGGAAGAGTACTTACAACTATCCTAAGAGGAGAGATAGTATATAATAAAGGTAATTTTAATGGAATACACGGGAGGGAAGTAAAATATTATGAGTAGAGAGAAAGATATCGCAAAATCATTATTAGGAACAGGAGCAGTTAGATTAAACGTAAAAGAACCATTTACATTTGTATCAGGAATTAAAAGTCCAATATATTGTGACAATAGAAAAATGATAGGATATCCAGCAGAAAGAAAAGTTGTTGTAGATGCTTTTGTTAAAAAACTTTCTGAAAAAGAATTTGACGTAGTAGCAGGAACTGCAACAGCAGGAATCCCTTGGGCTGCATTTATAGCTGCTGAAATGAACAAACCTATGAGTTACATCAGAGGAGAAAAGAAAGATCATGGAGCTGGAAGACAAATTGAAGGAGCAGATTTTGCTGGAAAAAGAGTAATCGTTATAGAAGATCTTATTTCAACAGGAGGAAGCTCAATAAAAGCTGTTGAAGCTGCTAGAAATGAAGGAGCTGCATCTGTAGAAGTAGTTTCTATATTCTCTTATGAATTTGATAAAGCATTTAAAAACTTTGCAGCAAACAACATTCCTTGGGAATCTCTATCTAACTTTACTGCATTAATCGAACTTGCAAGAGAGGAAAAATACCTTACTGAAGAGGAAGCTGAAATAGCATCATCTTGGAATAAAAATACAGATACTTGGGGAAGATAAAATTTTTTAATTTTTATTGACAAAAGTTATTTTTTAATATATTATATCAATATATTAAAAGGGAGTAGTTAAAAATTATAGTATCAACATCACGAAGCCACGGGCTCTCTGGTACTATATACCTGAATGGTAACAAGACTTTTGATATAGAGTTTTTATAATCTCTATATCAGAAGTCTTTTTTTTATCTAAATTTAAAAGAAAAGTAAAAACATTTAGAATAATAAATATTATACACAATAGGAGGATTTTATGAAAAATTATTTTGCTATGACAAAAGAGGAGGTACTGAGCAAGTTAAACAGTAAGGAAACTGGATTGACAACTGGTGAAGTAGAGATAGCTATTGAAAAATATGGTTATAACCAGTTAAATGAAGAGAAAAAATTGAGTACAATGCAAGTTTTTATCTCTCAATTTAAAGATTTTCTAGTAATTATATTGATTATTGCATCAATTATCTCTATTATCTCTGGAAATGTGGAAAGTGCAGTTGTAATTTTAGTTGTTATAATTATCAATGCAATATTGGGAACAGTTCAACACTTAAAAGCTGAAGAGTCTATAAGTAGTTTAAAAAATCTATCTGCTCCTAAATCTAAAGTTTTAAGAGATGGAGAAAAGGTAGAGGTTTTATCTAAATATCTAGTACCTGGAGATATTGTTTTTGTTGAAGCTGGGGATGTTGTTCCAGCAGATGGAAGAGTTATAGAGAGTTTCTCACTTCTTATTAATGAAAGCTCACTAACTGGAGAGTCAGAGGGAGTAGAGAAGATAAGTTCAGTAATAGATAAAGATGAGTTAGCACTTGGAGATCAAAAGAATATGGTGTTCTCAGGTAGCTTAGTTAGTTATGGTAGAGGGGTTATTTTAGTAACTACTACTGGAATGAAAACAGAGCTTGGAAAGATAGCAAGTTTATTAGAGGCAACAAAAGAGAAACAAACACCATTACAAGTTTCATTGGACAACTTTGGTAAAAAATTATCAATAGGAATAATTATACTATGTATTCTTGTATTTGGAATAAATATTCTTCACGGAGTAAAACTTCTTGATTCATTGATGTTTGCAGTTGCATTGGCTGTTGCTGCTATTCCTGAAGCTTTAAGCTCAATAGTTACAATAGTTCTAGCTATTGGAACTCAAAAATTGTCAAAGGAAAATGCAATTATTAAAAATCTAAAATCAGTTGAATCATTAGGTTGTGTATCAGTAATATGTTCAGATAAAACAGGAACACTTACACAAAATAAGATGACTGTAAAAAAAGTTTATATCAATAATGAAGTGTTTAATGAAAAAGATTTAAATGTTAATGGAATGGGAGAAAATCTATTAATAAAAGAAGCTATCTTATGTAATGATGCAACTAGTGAGATAGGAGACCCAACAGAGATAGCTTTAGTAAATCTTTCAGAAATCCACTATAATCAATCTGGAAAAGAGTTAAAAAATAGATATCCACGTATTTCAGAGATTCCATTTGATTCAGATAGAAAACTTATGAGTACAGTGCATAATATAGATGGAAAAATAATGATGTTTACTAAGGGAGCTTTAGACTCTATACTACCAAAAACTAAAAAGATGTTAGTTAATGGAGAGGTAAGAGATATAACTTCTGAAGATATTAAGAATATTGAAAAAGTTAATATGGAGTTTGCTCAAACTGGATTGAGAGTTTTAACTTTTGCTTATCAAATATTAGAAAGTGAAAAAGAGATAACAAGAGAAGATGAGGACAACTTTATATTTATCGGTTTAACAGCTATGATAGATCCACCAAGAGAGGAATCTAAAGAGGCAGTAGCAAAATGTTTAACTGCTGGAATTAAACCAGTTATGATAACAGGAGACCACAAAATAACAGCTACAGCAATAGCTAAAGAGATTGGAATCTATAAAGATGGAGACAATGTAATGGAAGGTGTAGATGTTGAAAAACTTTCTGATGATGAGTTATTAGAAAAAGTTGCTTCTACTTCTGTATATGCAAGAGTATCTCCAGAGCATAAGATAAGAATAGTAACTGCTTGGCAAAGATTAGGTAAGATCTGTGCAATGACAGGAGATGGAGTAAATGATGCTCCAGCTTTAAAAAGAGCAGATATAGGAATTGCAATGGGAATTACAGGAACAGAGGTATCAAAAGATGCTGCATCTATGATACTTACAGATGATAACTTCTCAACAATAGTAAAAGCTGTGACAACAGGTAGAAATATCTATGCTAATATTAAAAACTCAATAAGATTTTTACTATCAGGAAATACAGCTGGAATCTTAGCAGTATTATACTCTTCATTAGTAGGGCTTCCAGTAATATTTGCACCAGTGCATCTATTATTTATTAACCTATTAACAGATAGTTTACCAGCAATAGCAATAGGAATGGAGCCATCACATGGAGATGTACTTACAGAGAAACCTCGTAACCCTAAAGAACCTATTTTAACTAAAGAACTTTCAGGAAAAATCTTACTTGAAGGAATTTTAATAGCACTATTTGTTATGATAGGATTCTATATTGGATATAAAGATAATGATGCATTAAAAGCAAGTACAATAGCATTTAGTGTTTTATGTCTAGCAAGATTATTTCATGGATTTAATTGTAGAGGTGGAGCATCAGTATTTGGACTTGGAGTATTTTCAAATAAATTCTCTATAATAGCTTTTGTTATAGGATTTGTTCTATTGAATACAATATTATTAGTACCTGCATTCCATACTATTTTCCAAGTAGTTCCTTTAACAACAAATGAACTATTTACAATATATGGACTTGCATTTGTTCCAACACTAATAATACAAATATCTAAATTTATAAAATATAGAAGATAATTAAATAATCTAAATAATATAGAGAGGTAGAATTTTATCTATCTCTCTATTTTTTTGAAAAAAATTTTTGAGAAATTTTTAAAATAAAATTGATTTAATTATTTAAATGTGCTATATTCTAAATTAACTATTGTTGACTAAAAAAATAAAAAATTAAAGTGAGGGGTTTAAATGGCAAAATTAAGAGAGAGTTTAATTTTTAAATTACTTCTAGGAGTATTTGTAGGATTAATTTTAGGTTATTCCTTAGATGCCAAAATAGGTGTTAGCCAAGAGACAGCACAAAATATAATTGGAGTAATAAATACTGTAAAATTTATCTTAGGACAAGTGATAAACTTTACAATTCCACTTATTATTTTAGGATTTATAGCTCCTGCAATAACTAAGATGAAAGCAAATGCAAGTAAAATGTTGGGAACAATGTTGATGATGGCATATCTATCATCTGTTGGAGCAGCTCTGTTATCTATGACAGCAGGGTATATGATTATTCCTAAATTAAATATTGCTGCAAAATCTGATATAGTAAAGAATGTAATTCCAAAATTGATATTTAAAGTGGAGATACCACCTGTTTTTTCAGTAATGACAGCATTGGTTTTAGCACTGTTTTTAGGATTAGCAGTTGTATGGACAGAATCAAAAACTTTTGAAAAACTATTAGATGAGTTAAATAATATAATGTTGAAAATAGTTTATAAAATTATAATTCCAATACTGCCATTCTTCATAGCTTCAACATTTACAACATTGGCATATGAAGGGGAGATTATAAAACAATTCCCAGTATTCTTAAAGGTAATTATTATAGTTTTAATAGGACATTTTATCTGGTTAACTGTTCTATATACATTAGGTGGAGCTATTTCAGGAAAGAATCCATTAAAATTATTAAAAAGTTATGGACCTGCATATCTTACAGCAGTAGGAACAATGTCTTCAGCAGCAACACTGCCAGTAGCTTTAAGTTGTGCTAAAAAATCAGGTGCTTTAGATGAAGATATAGCAGACTTTGCAATTCCTTTAGGATCAACTATTCACCTATGTGGATCAGTATTAACAGAAGTTTTCTTTGTTATGACAGTTTCTAAGATTCTATATGGACAAGTTCCATCAGTTGGAACAATGATACTATTTATTATTTTACTAGGAGTTTTTGCAGTTGGAGCTCCAGGAGTACCAGGTGGAACAGTAATGGCATCTCTAGGTATAATAATTTCAGTACTTGGATTTAATGAAGAGGGAACAGGATTAATGCTTACAATATTTGCTTTACAAGATAGTTTTGGAACTGCTTGTAACGTAGTTGGAGATGGAGCTTTAGCATTGATGCTTAATGGAATTTTTAAAAAGAAAGATAGATAAAAATTAAAAAATGCCCACTATAAAAATAGTGGGTTTTTTATTTAACCTTGGAGGATTGTAAATATATACAATTGACTTTTTATAATAAAAAAGTTATAATTTAAGTGAAAGGTACCTACCCGCATAGGTGGGAGGGGATCTTCTCAGTGTGTTAATTAAGCTTAGAATATCAGCCGTAAATTCGTTTACGGCTTTTATTCTGCCCTTAAGCAAGGTAGATAATACACACTGAGGAGGTCTACTATGACTGTAAACATTCAAACTATCAATTTTAATACTGGAACTTTTATAGTTCTATGTATTTTTATTTGGTGGTGGTTTAACAGAAAATAGTAACCTTCTACCCCTTGCGGGGTCTTTTTTATTTAACCTTAAAGGACTAGAATATATATTATTAATTACTTATTTAGTATCAGTGTATAATTTTTATAGAATTTTTTTGATATATATGATAAAATGAAAAAAGTTAATAAAAATAAAAGTAACGGAGGGGACAGAGTATGAATATATCAAATAGAGCATTAGAAATGAATTTTTCACCAATAAGAAAGTTGATTCCCCTTGC
Source organism: uncultured Fusobacterium sp. (assembly GCA_900543175.1). Classification (GTDB taxonomy): domain Bacteria; phylum Fusobacteriota; class Fusobacteriia; order Fusobacteriales; family Fusobacteriaceae; genus Fusobacterium_A. The sequence goes on along the minus strand of UQQO01000020.1, from coordinate 11,242 downwards.
AGATGAAGCAGCTAAAAAAGGAATTAAAGTATATAAGCTAAATATAGGACAACCTAACATAGTTACTCCTGATTCGTTCTTTGAAGGTCTGCATAGCTACAAGGAGAAAATAGTAACATATTCAGATTCAAGAGGGATTCCACAATTGATAGAAAGCTTTGTAAAAAGTTATAAAATGAGTGGAATAAATTTAGAAAAAGAGGATATTTTAATAACACAAGGAGGAAGTGAAGCAATATTATTCACTTTAATGTGTATATGTAATGAAGGGGATGAAGTATTAGTTCCAGAACCTTTCTATTCAAACTATTCTAGTTTTTCTATATTTTCAGGAGCAAGAGTAAAACCTATACCAACATGTATAGAAAATAACTTTCATCTACCATCTAAAGAGGAATTAGAAAGTTTAATAAATCCAAAAACAAAGGCTATTATGTTTTCTAATCCAGTAAATCCAACAGGAACAGTTTATACTGCTGATGAGATAAAAATGATAGGTGAACTAGCTATAAAACATGATTTATACATTATAGCAGATGAGGTTTATAGACAATTTGTTTATGATGATATTCCATATACATCTATTATGAATTTTGAAGATTTAAAAGATAGAGTTGTATTAGTAGATAGTATTTCAAAACACTATAGTGCTTGTGGAGCTAGAATAGGTTTAATAGCTAGTAAGAACCATGAGTTAATGAACTATATTTTAAAATTCTGTCAAGCTAGATTGTGTGTATCAACAATAGAGCAACATGCAGCAGCAAACTTGATAAACACTATGGAAAACTATATAGAAGATGTAAAAATGAAATATAAAAGTAGAAGAGATCTTTTATATGGATATTTAAAAAGAATACCTGGTGTAGTTTGCTCAAAACCAGAGGGAGCATTTTATATTTTTGCAAAGCTTCCAGTTGATAATGCTGAAAAATTTGCTAAGTGGCTTTTAACTGACTATTCATATGAAGGAAAGACACTTTTAATAGCTCCAGGACCTGGATTCTATCAAACAGAAGGAAAGGGAAAACAAGAAGTTAGATTCTCTTTCTGTACAAATGTAGATGATATTGAAAATGCGATGATAGTTTTAAGAAGAGCATTAGAAGAATATAATAAGTAAAAAATAAAACTGTTGAAATTGATAATAAAATTTCAACAGTTTTTTAATAATATATCTAAACTTCTTTTAAATGTCAGCTAAATTTCATATCAAAGAATAAAGAGAGAGTAACGCTTATCTGACTATGGGTATCGCAGAAGTTCTATTCTTTCACTTCTGCGTCTCAAAAGTAGTAGTCGTTTGCACTCCTCTACTTTTGAAAATTATAATTTATCTTCTTTTTGTTCCAAAAGAAGCATTAAGCACAGCTAAAAGAGAAACCCCAACATCAGAGAAAATAGCCATCCACATATTAGCAAAACCAAGAACTCCTAAAATCATAACAATAATTTTTATTCCAAGAGCAAATGTTATATTTTGAATAACCACTTTCTTATTTTGTTTTGCTATCTCTAAAAGTTCTACAATTTTAGATGGTTCGTCTTTCATTAAAACTACGTCAGCAGCTTCAATAGCTATATCACTTCCAACTCCACCCATAGCAATTCCTATATCAGCTAGAGAAAGAACAGGAGCATCATTTACTCCATCTCCAACAAAAGCAACCTTACCATTATTACTATTTTTAATCTCTTCAAATTTTGCAACCTTATCTTGTGGTAAAAGCTGAGTGAAGATATTGTCCTTTTCAATTGTTAATTTCTCTCCGACAACCTCTCCAATCAGTTTGCTATCTCCTGTTAACATATAACTTTTAATACCTAATTTTTTTAGAGAATTTATAGTAGATAATGAATCCTCTTTAATCTCATCTGAAATATAGATATATCCTAAGAACTCATCATCTTCAGCAACATACAACACAGTTCCAGCATAGTGTTTTTCTTCAGCATCTATACTGTATTCTTTCATCATCTTATAGTTTCCAATAAGTATAATTTTTCCTTCATAGTATGAAAGAACTCCTAATCCAGAGATCTCTTTATATCCTTCAATATAGTCTTCATCAATTTTAACAGAACCATAATTTAAAATTGCTTTTCCAATTGGGTGAGTAGAGTAAAACTCTCCAATTTTAGCAGTTTCTAAAAGTTTATCTTCATTGCAGTTAATAGGCTCTAACTTATCAATTTTAAATTTTCCTTTAGTTAAAGTACCAGTTTTATCAAATACAATACTATTGATAGAAGTCAATGTTTCTAAGTAGTTTCCACCTTTAATTAAGATACCTTTCTTTGAGGCGTTTCCAATACTACTAAAGAAAGTTAAAGGAACAGAAAGCACTAAAGCACATGGACAAGAGATAACTAAGAATATCAACGCTCTTCCAAACCAAATATTAAAGTTTCCTAAGAATAGAGGAAGAATAATTCCAACTATTATAGCAGTAAAAACAACTATTGGAGTATAATATCTAGCAAACTTTGTAATAAATTTTTCTGACTCAGCTTTTTTATTACTAGCATTTTCAACCATTTCAATAATTTTGCTAACAGTTGAATCAGAGAAAAGCTTAGTTACTTTTACTTCTAAAACTCCAGAACCATTTAAGCTACCGCTTAAAATTTCACTTCCTATACTTACATCAACAGGTAATGACTCTCCAGTTAATGCAGCTGTATTTAAACTACTTTCTCCCTTAACAACAGTTCCGTCTACTGGAACTTTTTCTCCAGCTTTAATAATTATAGTATCTCCTATTCTTAATTTTTTAGGAGAAATTTGAACAATTTCATTTTTGTCATTTCTAATATTTGCAAATTCAGGCTTAATATCCATAAGCTTTTCAATAGATTTTCTTGAACTTTTAACTGCTGATTCTTGGAAATACTCTCCTACTTTATAGAATAACATAACTCCAACAGCCTCTATAGTTTCCCCTAAATAGAAAGCTCCAAAAGTAGCTATTGTCATCAAGAAGTTTTCATCTAAGAAATTTCCTTTAGTAATATTTTTAAATGATTTTACAACAACATCTCCACCTAAAACTAAATAAGCAATAATTGAAACAGCTAATCTTATATTAGGTAAAGGTTTTAAAAAGATAGAGACAACAAATAAAATAGCTCCAATTGTAAGAAGGAGTTTCTCTCTTTTCTCCTTTGCTTCCTCTTGAGCTATTTCTAAAGCTCTTTTTTCTGAATCTACCTCATCATCTTCATCATTAATTTTAATAAACTTAGTACCAGGTTCAATTTTATCAGCAATGGTGTTTATTCTATCAAAGAACTCATCATCAACACTATTTTTTAGTTCAATAGTAATCAGATTCTTATAGATATCCACATTACAATTTTCAACTTCAGGGAGATTAGTGATACTACTTTGAATCTTAGCAGCACAACCTGCACAGTGCAGATTTTCAATAGAGTAGATTTTTGTTTTCTCCATAGATTTTTTTTGAATTTTTGTTCCAGGCTCTAATTTATCAGCAATTTTATTGATTTTTTCTAAAAAGTTATCTTCGTCAAAATCTTTTTCAACTTCAAGGGTCATCTTTTTCTTTTGAAGATCTAAATTACTATTGATAACACCAGCAATTAAACTTCCCTCATATTGAATTTTGGCAGCACATCCAGCACAACCAAGATTTAAGACATCATACTCTTTTATATTCATAAATTTCCTCCTTATACATTATACCCCTATACCCTATATCAAATATATAACATACTTTATTTCTTTTGTCAATCAAATAATAGACATATCACTTTCCCTATGGTAATATTTAAGTGTAAGTTAAATTATTTAAGAGATAAGAGAGGTAAATATGAAAGTAAACAAAGAATATATTGAAAATATTTTTAAAGATAGTATAGAAAAAAATATATTTATAAAGGCTATTGCTTCAAGTCCAGTGGATAAAAAGTCTGAGTATACAAAGGTTAATCTAAAACCTGTACGTATAAAAGATGAGATTTTTATACAATTTGAAGAGATTAAAGATAAAAAAGCTTACCATGAGAATATATGTTTTGCTTCAGCTATGGTTAAAATTTCAGATATTTTAGAGAGATTTAAACAACTTTTGATCTCCGTCAATGGAGCAGATTATCAAATTTTAAAGGGAAAGCAAGATTTTAACTTAAAGAAAAGTGAAAACACAAAGGTATTAAAAGATTTAGATCATAATAAAAAGAAAAACTATCTAATAGAAGATGGAACTCCAGTACCATTTTTAATTAAATTAGGAGTTATGGGAGAAGATGGAAAGGTATTTAAAAATAGTTATGATAAGTTTAGACAGATCAATAAGTATCTTGAATTTATAGATGATACTATTAGAGAGTTACAAAATAAAAAATTAATAGGAGATCATATAAAATTTGTTGATTTTGGTTGTGGAAAATCATATTTAACTTTTGCTCTTCATTATTATTTAAAAGATATTAAAAATTTTACCTTTGAGATAATAGGGTTAGACCTGAAGAAAGATGTAATGAAAAAATGTAATGATATTGCTAAAGAGACCAACTATGAAAAGTCAAGATAAATTTTAAGAAAATTTAATTTTGATTTTTCTGCATTACAAAATTAGAGTTCATAAAACTCTTAAAAATACTACAAATTAATAAAAATTTTAAACAATAAGATTTTCTTGATATGAAATATTTTTCTTGAGCAATGTATAGACCACTCTTACTAATTTATGGGCTGTATGTCCTAATGCGTTGTAATGAGATTTTCCTTGAGCTCTTTTGCTTAAATAATATCTATTAAAGGTCTCACTATTTCTAACAAGATTCCATGCGGTAAAAATTAGAGCGTAACGCAAATACGAAGAACCTTTTTTAGACATTCTGCATGATGAAGCGCTGAAATTTCCAGATTGCCTTATCTTTGGATCTAAACCAGAAAAAGCTAATAATTTTGAAGAGGAATCAAAATTATCAATATCATTAATTTCTCCAAGAATAGAAGCAGCAGCTACAGTATTTATTCCAGGAATGGTAAGAATAGGGGATTCTTCACCAACAGAAGAATTAATTTCTTTTTCGATAGATTTAATTTGGCTGTCTAACATCTCAATTAACTCTATTAATTGAGGTATATGCATAGAGACAGAAGTATCTTTAATACCTACAGAAGATTTAGCTAGACTTTTTAATTGCAAAGCATGTTCTTCTTTGTAGTGCCCCTTTGAAGCTTTGTTCAAAATAGAGAATAAAGTTTTTTCTCTTAAAGCAGCTATTTTTTCTGTAGAAGGATACTTTTTTAAAAGAGTATAAACAGCATTTGAATGAACTCCTGATTTAAAGAAATACTGTAATTCAGGAAAGATAATATCAAGCAATGAAACGAGTTGAATTTTAGTTTTAGTTTTTTGTTTAATTAAACTTTTTCTAAAACGAGTAAGTTTTTTAAGCGCAAAATTAGTAAGATTTTTTTGAGAAATATACCTATGTTCTCCAAATAATAAAGCTCTAGCAATATTAATAGAATCTAATCTATCATTTTTAGAATCTCTAATATTTGCTTTGCGCAGATGTGAAGTTTGTAAAGGATTGATAACAGCAATTCTAAAACCTTTTTGGAAGAAAAAATTAATAAAATTTTCTCCATAATGCCCAGTTGATTCTAAACCAATAACAATTTCATTAATAGAGAATTTAGAAATTTTTTCAAGTAAGCTTGAAAATCCAAGTATATTATTCTGAAATTTAAAATTTGAAAAAATAAGTTCTCCAGAAGAAGAATCAACAAGAGAAGCAACATGATTTAATTTAGCAATATCAATACCTAACAATAACATAAAATCACATCCTTTAGTTAAGAGATAGAAACTGTGCATCTACAAAGTTTTAATCAATACATTCTTGCAAACATGAAGAATAAAATTCTAACCAACTATAAGTATTTGAGAAAAAACAGTGGCAATAGTCTCCTTAAAAAAGTAACTAAAAAGTTCAATAAATTAAAATAAAAAGTCCACAGTTTCATTAATAAAATTATATAACAAAATTGAATAAAAAATAAACGAAGGAGGTTGTATAGATAAATATTTTTATATATTTATCATACAAGTTAAAATGTGAAAATTTAGAGTTTTTAACTGGGAATATAAAAGATTTTGACAAGTTACAAAATGTAGATATTATCTTCTCTCTTCATGCTTGTAATAATGCTACTGACTATGCTCTTTTAAAGGGGTTAGAGTTAAATGCTAAGGCTATATTAGCAGTACCTTGTTGTCAACATGAGTTTAATGAAAAGATGAGTAACACTAAAAATAGTAAGTTTTTTGATAAAGAGATGCCAATAGGAAAACATGGAATACTATTTGAGAAATATACATCTTTAGCAACAGATGCTTTTAGAGCACAAGCTTTAGAATTATGTGGATATAAAACACAGGTAATGGAGTTTATTGATATGGAACATACTCCTAAAAATATCTTAATTAGAGGAATAAAAGATAAGATAAATACAGAATCACTAAAAAGAAGATTTAATGAATATGAAAAATTTAAAAGCTTTTTAGGAATAGAACCTCTTTTAGATTCTCTACTATCTCCATACTATCTAATCAAATTATAAATAAAGGAAAAGAAAAATAATTTTGAATAGAGATAGTAAATGAATAAATTTGAAAGGAGAAAAGGAATGCTAAAATATATAGGAATATTAGGTTGTATTATGCTTTTAACTGCAAAAATTAGTGAAGCTTGTACTGGAATCACTTTGAAAACTAAGGATAATAAACAGATACAAGCAAGAACAATTGAGTGGGGAGAAAGTGCTTTAAAAAGTAATATTATTATCTCTCCAAGAGATTATAAATATCAAGCTATAATGCCTGATAGTAAAAATGGTTATTCTTGGAAAGGACACTATGGTTTTGTAGGAGCTTCTTTAGTAGATGATAGTTACATTGGTGAGGGAGTTAATGAGGCAGGGTTAAGTGCTGGAATGTTTTTCTTTCCGCATTATGGAAGTTTATCAAAATATCTACCAGAGAAAGCTAATGAATCTATAACAGATATGAATTTAGTAAGCTGGATGTTATCTAACTTTTCAACAGTAGATGAGGTAAGAGAAAACATTAATAAGATAAGAATAGTACCTGTTATGGTATTTGCTGATGGAAGTGTTTCACCAACTGCTCACTGGAGAGTATCAGATGCTAAGGGAAATAATATAGTTATCGAGATAGTAAATAATGGGGAAGTAAAAATATACGATAATAAAGTTGGAGTTGTAACAAACTCACCAGATTTTCAATGGCAAACAACTAATTTAAATAACTATGTTCATCTACGTCCAGGAAGTGTAGCTACTTATGATGGCAATGGACAAAAATTATTTTCATTTGGAATGGGAGCAGGGGCTTTGGGTTTACCTGGAGATATAACTCCACCCTCAAGATTTGTAAGAGCTTTCTTCTATCTAAGTAGTACACCAACACCAGAGGATGGCTATAAAGGAGTAACACAAGCTTTTCAAATATTGAATAATTTTGATATTCCAATAGGAGTTGAGTATCAAAATAAAAAAGATGTACCAAAAGAGTTAGAGAGTGCCACACAATGGACTACTGCAATTAACCAAACAGATAGAGAGTTTTATTATAGAACTATGTATAATAGTGAGATAAGAAAGATAGATTTGAAAAAGATAGATTTTGAAAAAGTAAATTATCAAGTATTATCAATGGAAAAATATAAGATTCAACCATATAGAGAGATAATAGTAAAATAAAGTATAAGCTATTTAAGTTGATATTTTTTATATTAATTTAAATAGCTTTTTTATTTTTAGAAAAAACTATTTTTGACTTTTTTTGAAAAATAGATTACATTATATGGTGTAATAAAATAATTGGGTGATGAAGGATGAAAAAATTAAGTGGAGTAATAATATTGTTAATGCTGTTATTTACAGCTTGTGGTATTGAAAAAGAAAAGGAAAAAGAGAAAGAAATTGAGAAGTTAGAGTATAAGGGAGCAACAAATAATTATAAATACAATTTAGTTATCCCACAAATTTTAAATGTACAAAGTGAGGATATATCTTATTTCAATCTTTCTTTACAGGAAAATGCTAGACTTATAATTGATGAACTTTTAGAAAGTACAGGAGAGATAAAACCAAGTGTACCTTACGAAGCAGAGATGAGTTATGAAGTAAAAGAAAATGATTTTGGAATAACTTCAATAGTTGTAAAAAGATATACTTATACTGGGGGAGCTCATGGAAATACAACTTTAGAAACATATAATTTATTAGATAAAGATCTAAAGCTTATTAATTTTGAAAGTTTCTTCAACGATAATGCTCAAAGTTATTTTGAGATGAAGATAAATGATGCTATTGAAAATAAAGAGAGAGTAAAAAATATCAATGGAGAGGAAGTTATATTTTTTGAAAATCCAGAGGTAAATATAAAAAATGCTGTGATATATTTTGAAGGAGATAGTGTAAAATTTGTATTTCCTCTTTATGATCTTGCTCCATACTCAAGTGGAATGCCTGTGTTTAAGTTTAGTAAGGATGAGATAAAAAAATATATGAAGTAATTAGAAAAATACTGATTAGAATTTTTTCTTTTCAGTATTTTTTTATTAATATAAATAAATTATAAAAATTAAGCTACATTTAGATATTTTAGGAAACTAGGATAGACAATGTAGTTTTTTAGTATAGAAGAAAAGATGATAGTATAAAAAAATGATATACTTTTCCAATTATTTAGAAAAATATACTACTTACACTTTACAAAAAAAGCACAATATATTATAATTATAGGAAAGATAGTATTAAAAAATGGATTATTAGGAGGAGCGATGGTTAATAGAGAGAAGGTAACTTCTAGATTTATAGATATGGTAAAAATTTCATCTCCATCTTTAAAAGAGAGAGAGATAGGAGATTATCTTTTAAAAACACTAAAAGAGTTAGGGTTAGAAGTTTATGAAGATAATGCAGGAAAAGAAAATGGAGGAAATTGTGGAAATATAGTTGGAATATTAAGAGCTCCAAATAAGAAAAAAGTTCTTTTTAGTTCACATATGGATACAGTATTACCTTGTGAAAAAATAACTCCTATAATAGAAAATGAAATTGTAAAAACTGATGGAACTTCTGTTTTAGGTGGAGATGATAAAGGTGGTATAGCTGCTATTTTAGAGATGCTTAGAGTGATAAAAGAGAATAATCTTGAGCATCCAGAAATTATAGTAGTTTTCTCTATTGCTGAAGAGATAGGACTACGTGGTGCTAGAGCTTTTGAAATAGAAAAATATTCACCAGATTTTGCATATATTCTTGATTCAAGTGGAAAGCCAGGAGAGGCAATAGTTCAAGCTCCTCATTCTGCAAAAGGAGAGATAAAAATTATTGGTAAACCAGCTCATGCAGGAATAAATCCAGAAGATGGAATAAATGCCTTTACAGTAGCTGCTCATGCTGTATCAAAATTAAGATTAGGAAGAATTGACAAGGAAACAACTTCAAATATTGGTATAGTAAAAGGTGGAGAAGCTGTAAATATTGTTATGCCAGAAATCTCAATGATGTATGAAGCTAGAAGTTTTGATGGTGAAAAACTTGATAATCTATTAAAAGAGACTAATGATATTTTTGAAGAGATTGCAAAGGAGTTTGGAGCTCAATTAATAAACAATGTAAAGAAAGGGTATGCAGGATTCAAACTAGATGAGAATTTAGAGATAATTAGTCACTTGAAAAAAGCTTGTGAAAATATCAATTTAAAATGTGAGTTAAAATCTTCTGGTGGTGGAAGTGATGCAAATGTCTATAATGCAAAGGGGTATACTGCTATAAACCTAGCTGTAGGTATGTCAAAAGTACACACAACAGAGGAGTATATCAAAATTGATGATTTAGTTGAAATGTCTAAATTGACACTTGAAATAGCAAAGGAACTAGCTAAATGTTAAAAAATGATAAAACTTCAGGAAAAAAAACAAAGATACTTATTTTATTTATTTGTATAATTTTAATTTTATTTTTTTTTAGAGGTGTAATTAATAATGTAGTAGATGAAGCTGGAACAGTTTTTTTTCCAATTCAGAGAACTATATATAATACAGGAAACTATTTTAAAGAGACTTCATATGCAGTTACAGAGTATAAACGTATTTTAGAAGAAAATAGAAAATTAAAAAATAAAAATGTAAAGCTAGATATGGCAATAGAATTTAATAAGACTCTAGCTGAAGAAAATAAAAGATTACAAGAGTTACTTAAAATGAAAGAAACAGTAGCTTTAGATCTAAAGGTAGCTAAGGTAAACTTTAGAAGTCCTAGTAATTTGTATGAAAGATTCTATATAAATTTAGGGACAAAAGATGGAATGCAAAAAAATATGATTGTTTTAGCAGGAAAGACACTTATTGGAAAGATAGGTAAAGTTTATGAAGATTACTCTTTAGTTGATATGGTTACAGGAGAAAATTTCAATTTAAGTGTTTTAACTGAAAGTCAGATGCTTGGAATTGCTAAGGGTAGTGACGAAGGGACTGGAGAACTATATTTTGAGCCAAATACTTTTGAAAATACGCTTCAATTAGGAGAAAAGGTATATACTTCTGGAATAAGTGAGATCTATCCAAAGGGATTATATGTAGGTTATATCTCTGAAATTGACCAAGATGAGAGCCAAATCTTTAGAAGTATAAAGATAAAAACAGACTTAGATATTTTAAATCTGAATGAAGTACTTGTAATAGTTCCAAAGGAAGAAAAGGAGAAATAGTGAAAAAATTATTAATCTTACTTTTTTTATTGATGACAACATTAACTTTATCTAAAGAAAAAAGTATTTCAGATATTAAAACTCTTGAATTTTTAACAAAAGAGGAGATTATATTAAATAAAGAGAATAGAAAAACAGAATATAATATTAAATTTCAAATCCCAGATAAGATTAAAAAAGAGATAGTTATTCCTGAATTGAATAAGGGAGAGATATATATTTACAACCAAAATGAAAAAATAGTGTATTTACCATTGTTTGAACAAGTAACACATGAAAAGGTAAATGCTGATGAAAATAGAATAATTAAGGTTATAAACTATATCTTTGAACAGGAAAAGGAAAATGAAGATTTTAGAAAAAAATACTATGCTTCTAAAATAGGAGAATTGATTTTAGAAGATGGAGTAAAAATCAGATTTAAAAAATTTAGTAAAGTAGATGGATACCTATTACCTGTA
>UQQO01000019.1 GCA_900543175.1 uncultured Fusobacterium sp. | reverse complement strand
GATTATATAGAAAATAGAAAAATTTTATCATTTGTAGCATTGAATATTTTGGGATTTTTATTTCATACATCATCATTATTATATCTTCCAATGTATTTTTTATTAAAAATAAAATGGAATAGAGTATTTATATTTATAGTTTTTATTATAGGAAATATCTATTATCTTTCAAATATTAGGTTGATAATAAATGGGATAGGGATGATAAAAGATAAAATACCTGGAGGAATTGGAGATAAGATAGCTGGATATATCTCAATTATTCCTAAGGATTTTCCACTAGGGTTCTCTCTGTTTTATTTAGAAAGAGTTATATTATTTTTAATAGTATTTTTAATTGGAAAGAGATTAACAGAAAAAAGATATGGAATTATTTTTGTTAACAGCTTATTTCTATCAGTATTTATATTTTTATATGGAGCTGAACTTTCAGTAATTTCTTTAAGAATAGGGATTCTTTTTGTATATTCATATTGGTTTATTATTCCTATGTTTTTTGATATTAAAAGTGCTTCAGTAGTAAAATTAGTAGTATTTATTTTGGCAATATTAATATCAACTTTTAGATTAGATAATCAATTAAATTTTGAGGGAAATAAAAAAGTTTATCTATATGAAACTGTAATTTTAAAACATAAAAGTGTTGAAGAAAGAATGAAAATAGTAGAAGAGGCTAGTAAGTATAAAGAACAAGGGCATGGGAAAGAGTTATCATTACTATATTAATATTAAAAAGGTGAAAATATGAAGATATTATTTGTAGCAAATTATATGTGGGATATATATATTTTTAGAGCAGGAGTTATTAGAGCATTAGTATCAGATGGACATGAGGTGGTAGTAGTTGCTCCTGATGATGGAAGAGTAGATATGGAAAAAGCTATATCAGGAGTAAAATCAATCTCTATTAATCTTAATAAAAGAGGTATAAACCCCATAGAAGATCTAAAATTAACTTTAGAACTGTATAAATTATATAAGAGAGAGAACCCAGATATAATTTTTCACTATACAATTAAACCAAATATCTATGGAACTTTAGCAGCTAAAATGGCTGGGAAAAAATCAGTGGCAATTCTTACTGGGCTTGGGTACTCTTTTGTAAAAGGTGGAGTTATAGCAAAAATAGCAGTGGGGTTATATAAATTTTCTCTTAAATTTTCAAAAGAGATATGGGTTTTAAATAGTGATGATAAGGAAACTCTAATTAATTCAGGTATAGGAGATAGTAAAAAGATATTTATTCTACCAGGAGAGGGAACAGATTGTGAAAGATTTAAACCTATGCCTATGGATAGAAAAGATGAGAGAATAGTTTTCTTAATGGTTGCTAGAGCCTTTTTTGATAAGGGATTTAGAGAGTATGAAGAGGCAGCTAGAATTTTAAAGAAAGAGTATGGAGAGAAAGTTGAGTTTCAATTTTTAGGAGCTTTAGGTGGAGAGGCTGTATCAGGGGTAACTAAAGAGCATATGGACAAATTAGTTGCTGAGGGAGTTATTAACTATTTAGGTACAGTTAATAAGCCGGAGTTAGTTATTAAAGAGGCAGATTGTATAGTTTTACCATCATATAGAGAGGGAATCTCTAAGGTATTGATGGAAGGAGCAGCTATGGAAAAACCTATAATTGCTACAAATGTAACTGGTTGTAAAGAGATAGTTGAAAACGGTGTTACAGGATATCTAGTTAAAGTTGCAGATAGTGAAGATCTAGCTCAAGGAATGAGAAAATTTATCAATCTTTCAGCAGAAGAGAGAAAAGCTATGGGAATAGCTGGAAGAGAGAAAATTTTAAAGGAATTTGATGAAAAAATTATTATTAATATATATAGAGAAAAGATTCTAGAATTGTAAGGTGATAAGATGCAATTGAGTATAGTTGTTCCAATATATAATGTTGAGCAATATTTAAGAGAGTGTTTAGATAGCTTATATAAAATTGATGGGATAGATTATGAAGTAATTCTTGTAAATGATGGGTCAAAAGATGGAAGTAGAGAGATAATGGAGGAGTTTAAACAAAGTTATCCAGAGAGAACAGTTATTGTAGATAAAGAAAATGGTGGATTATCTTCAGCTAGAAATGCAGGAATGAGAGTTGCAAAGGGAGAGTATATCTCTTTTATTGATAGTGATGATTTTATAGATATTCAAGAGTATAAAAAATTTTTCTTAGAGGGAGAGATGGAAGATCTTGATGTTATGGTTGGTAATATGAGATACTATACACCAGAGAAAACTGGAGCTCCTCTTTTTAGATCTGATTTAGTAAAAAATTCTGGAGTAATAACAGGGATAGAATTTTTTGGAAAACTTTTTCAACAGCCTAAATGTTTTAGAGAAGAGGTTGTAGATGATATATATAGAAGAGAGTTTTTAATAAAAAATGATCTTTGGTTTAATGAAGAGATTGTGCATGAAGATAGTGAGTTTACACCTATGGTTTATCTTAAAGCTAAAAGGGTAAAATATATAGATAGAGCTTTCTATTTTTACAGACAGAGAACAGGAAGTATAATGAATAAAGTTTCTGAAAAAAGTATAGTCTCTCTTGAGAAGATATGTGAGAAATTTTTTAACGAGTATAAAAATCTTGATTCTAAAATTGGAAAGGAAACTTTAGCTAAACTTATTTTAAGTTTCTACTCAGTTGTTATATATAAAAGATATAATGGTGGGGGAGATTGGAAGAGAGTACATAGCAGGTACAGAGAGATATATAGAGAATTAAAGAAAGTTGAAAAGGGAAATTTAGAAACTCAACTACTCTATTATTCTGTATTTGTTCCTAATTTTTTAAGAAGATGTTTGGGTAAAGAGATAAGTAATGTACAAAAAATACCTAAGTTTTAAGTTTAGGAGGCAAAGATGATACCTAAAAAATTACACTATATTTGGCTTGGAAAAAATTCTAAACCTAATCTTATGGATATATGTATAAATTCTTGGAGAGAGAAACTTCCAGATTATGAGATAATTGAGTGGAATGAGGATAACCTAAATTTTTATGAGGAAATTGAGAGAAATAGTTTTCTTAAAGAGTGCTATAAAAGAAAGTTATGGGCATTTTTATCAGATTATTTTAGAATGAAAGTTCTCTATGAAAATGGAGGAATATATCTTGATACAGATATGCAGATAATAAAAACTTTAGACTCATTTTTAGATAATAGTTTTTTTATTGGTTTGGAAAGTAAAAATATAATAAGTGCTGGGATAATAGGAGCAGAGGCAAACCATAAATTGATAGGTGAGATACTGAAATTTTATGATAAAAGGATTTGGAACGAGCCTATTTATACAAGTCCAGATATAATTACAAAGGTTTTAAAAGAAAGTTATAGTTTTAATTTTTGTGATGGAATAGTTGAAATTTCAGAAAGTAATATAAAATTATATCCCCCAGAGTATTTTTATCCCTATCATTTTACAGAGGAGTTTATCTATTCAAAGATAAGAGAAAACACCTATGGGATTCATTGGTGGGGAAAAAGTTGGGGTAAGAAAAAAGATTTAAAAAAACTTTATTTCCTTGAATTTAAACATTATAAGGGAGTAAAAAAATTATTGATAGATCTATTGATAAAATTTAGAGTTATGGGATTTGTAAAAGAGTGCAATTTTTTTAGGAAACTTAATAAGAAAATAGATTTTTAAAGGATGGCTTGATGGATAGAGTGAGAAACATATTGCAAGATAAACTTTTAAAAAACTTTTTAAATATATTTAGTGGAGATGCTTTGGCATCTCTATTTTCAATTATCTCTGTATCCTTTATAACTAAAGGAATAGGAGTAGAAAAATATGGATATATAGTTTTAATTCAAGGGGTAGTTGCATTAATAGATGGGGTATTTAATTTTCAATCTTGGCAGGGATTTATTAAATTTTTTCCTGAGATAAAAGGAGATAGAGAAAGATTAAAGGAGTTAATTAAATTTAGTTATTTCTTAGATATAGTAACAGCTTTTATAGCTTTTTTAGTTTTAAATTTAGGAAGTAGATTTATAGGAAAGATCTATAATTTTAATAGGGAACAGCTATTTTTAATGATAATTTTTTCTCTGTATATTCTTTTTAATATTCAAGGGACACCTATTGGGGTACTTCGTAGTTTTAATAGATTTGATCTTTTAAGAAATCAAAGGATAATCACTTCAATCTATAATTTTATTATGCTGGGAATAGGATTTTTCTTTAATCTTAATCTGAATTTTTTTATCTTTATATTTTTGACAACTAATATTTTAAATGGAATTTTAATAAATATATATACAATGTTAGTCTTAAAAAATAGTAATCTTTTGGGATTTTTCAAGGCTAAATTTAAATTTGATAAAGAGTTTTTTAAATTTACATGTTTGACTAATATAAATTCTAGTTTGGATATTCCAGTACAATATTTTGATAATCTGTTAATAGGAAAGATGCTATCTTTAGAGCAGTTAGGAATATATAAAATATGCAAAACAATAGCCATTGTACTTGATAAAATTGGAACTCCTATATATCAAACTCTTTATCCATATTTTTGTGAGATGATAAAAGAGAATAAAAAGAGAGAGATAGTGAAGAAATTTTTAGTTGTTTCATCAATTTTAAGTGTAATATGTTTTTGTATAATAGGAAGTCTGAATATTTTTGGCTTTTATCTGTTAGAGAGATTTTTTAGTGAGTTAGTAGGTGATTATAAATTTCAAATTAACTTATATCTATTGATGAGATCATTGGGGACTATATTTATAGCTATACATCCACTGTTTTTAGCTTTGGGATATATAAAAGTAGAGACAAAGATAATCTTTATAGCAAACATTATATATATGATAGCTCTATTTAAGTTAATTAATTATTTTAATTTAACAGGGGTAATAGTTGCATATGGAGTTCAAGTATCACTAATTTTAATTATGAAGAGTTGGTATATATTTAGAAGATAGAATTAAAAAGGAGCTATTGCATTTTCTTAACTGCATTTCGTTAAGAGTTTCTAGTATTCACTTCCAAATTACACCAACTTGATGTTAAGGAAAATTACTTTTTAATTGATAGCTGAATAATTACTTTGTAAAAATAAAAAGAAGCTGAGCAAATTAAAATATAAAATCATCAATTTGCAACAGCCCCTAATTTTTAGCTGATTTTTAATTTTCTGTAACTACGTAGCTGAAAGTAGCTAGTTCTTTTATCTTATAAACTCTTTTAACTCCTCTTTAGGAAATCTTATTATCGGTTGCCCCTCTGAATGTGGAGCTAACTCATACATATCAAATTTAAAGCAGATATCATTTCCTTCAAAATACATAGCAGAATCATTTAAGTTTATCTCTACATCTTCAAAGAAAGCAACCTCTTCTCCATTAGAGTTTAAAACTATTTTTCCACTAGTTTTATTTATAATATTTTCTATCTGATTAATTATATATTCCCTTGCTCCCTCTTTAAAGAAAGAATCAAAAGTTACAAAAGAACCATTAGAATTTTTTATATTTATAGATTCTGATGCTTGAATTCCATTAGCATCATTTTCTCCTATTGAATAAGTTTCTAATAAAATCGAAGTTATACCAAAATCGTTTTCAAATGTTTGATAGCTCTCAATATATTCAGCAGGACTACCTTCCAATCCATTTACCATACTTTCAATAGTGCTATCAGCAAGTTCTGATAATTCAACATTTAATTCTTCTATCTCTTTGTTTCTTATCCCTTTTATTTGAGGAATCTCAATTTTGTAAGAGTAGTTATCACCATTTTTTTCATAAGTAAGTGAATCAACTACAATTTTCTTCTGTCCACCACAAGCAGTAAAAGCCATTAAAGTAAGCAATAAAAGTAATTTTTTCATTTTGACCTCCAAATTTTATTTCCCCTTCTTTTAATATACTAATTGCATGAACAAAATCCTTTTAAATTTTTAATATTTTGTGTTTCTTTTATAGAGATTAGGAGAGAATAGGAATAGTATTGGGAATATCTCTAATCTTCCTAATAACATACTAAAAGATAATATCACTTTATTTATAGGAGAGATAGCAGAATAGTTACAAGTAGGACCTACAACTCCCATTCCTGGACCTATATTATTAAATGTTGCAGTTACAGCACTAAATGCTGATACAAAATCTGGCATTTCAAGAGAAACACAACAAATTAAAATTAAGAATATAGTGATATATATTACTAGATATACATTAATTCCTTCTAGTAACTCTTTAGGTACAGCCTTACCATCCATTCTTAAACTTATAACTCTATTAGGAGTTCCTATTTTTTTGAATT
This sequence comes from uncultured Fusobacterium sp., assembly GCA_900543175.1. Lineage (GTDB taxonomy): Bacteria > Fusobacteriota > Fusobacteriia > Fusobacteriales > Fusobacteriaceae > Fusobacterium_A. The sequence goes on along the minus strand of UQQO01000019.1, from coordinate 15,563 downwards.
CATTTACTACATTTTTGAAAAGTAGTAAAACTCTCGATATTTTTAATCCTCCAGCAGTAGAACCTGCACATCCTCCTACAAACATTATTAATAACAATATTGTTTTAGAGAATACTGGCCATTTATCAAAGTCAGCAGTAGAAAATCCTGTTGTAGTTATAATAGAAGATACTGTAAAGAAAATATCTCTTATCATTGTTGAAAAATCATCATACATTGAGTGTATATTAAAAGCAATTAGAACAATAGCTCCAAAAACTATTAGTAAATAATATCTTAACTCCTCATTTTTATACACTTGCTTAAAATTTTTCAAAAGTAGAGCATAAAATAGGTTGAAGTTCATACCAAATAGAAGCATTGCCACACCTAAAACATATTCTACATATGCACTGTTATAAAAGGCAACACTATTATTTTTTATACCGAAACCTCCAGTTCCTGCTGCTCCGAAAGCGTGAAGAATAGAGTCAAACCAAGGTAATCCTCCAAGTTTTAAAAGAATAGTTACAACTAAAGTTATAAAAATATAGATTAAATATAAAATTCTTGAGTTATAAGACATCTTTGCTACTAATTTTCCAAAGGTAGGACCAGGGACTTCAGCTTTCATTATATGCAGTGACTGGTTACTATTTTTAGGTAAAATAGCTAGTGCTAAAACTAAAACTCCCATTCCACCAACAAAGTGAGTGAAACTTCTCCAAAATAGTAAAGATTTACTCATAGCTTCTACATCTGTTAATATACTTGCTCCAGTAGTTGTAAAACCACTTACAACTTCAAAAAAAGCATCTATAAATGATGGAATCTCTCTACTAAAAACAAAAGGAAAAGCTCCAAAAATTGAGAGAATTATCCAAGAAAAAGCAACTATAATCAATCCCTCTTTAGCAAAAATCTTTTGATTTTTAGGTAGTTTAAGAGAGGATGGAACTCCAATCACTAATAACAATATTATTGTAGCTAAAAAAGCAAAAACAACATTTTTACCATCATTATACACAATACTAAGTATCAATGGAACTATCATAAAAACAGCTTCCAACTTTAATATTTGTCCTATTATATATAGTATCATTTTATTATTCATTATCTATCTTCCCCATTACTCTAAAATTTTATTTATATTATTAAGATATTTTTCAGTAGTTATTATAATAACTCTATCTCCAGCTTCAATAGTATCATTTCCTCCTGGGAAAATAAGTTGATTTTCTCTAATAATATAAGCAATAAGAAGATTCTTTTTGATATTTAGATCTTTTAAAGGTATACCACTAACTAAACTATCTTCTGGTACTTTAAACTCTATGGCCTCAACATTGTTATCAGCTATTCTGTAAAGAGTCTCTATATTATCCTCTTTTTGTGAGCTAGCTAAAGATCTAACAATTTTTACTATATTATCTGCAACTATCTTTTTAGGAGTTACAATTGATTGAAGTCCTACTAACTCTAAAACATTAAATAAGCTGATTCCATTTATCTTTGTAATATTTTTCTTGATTCCTTTTTTATTAGCATACATTGAAATAATAATATTTTCTTCATCTATTCCTGTAAGGGAAACACAAGCATCATATTTATCAAATCTTTCCTCTTCTAAAAGATCACTATCAGTTCCATTTCCATGGACAACTATGGCATTTTCAAAAGTTTCACTAAGCTTTTTAGCTCTATCCTCATTTAACTCAATAATTTTAACATCAATTTTTCTCTCTAAAAGAATAGATGTTAAGTAATAAGTGATTCTTCCTCCACCAACGATAACAACTGATTTTATACGTTCCTCTACATGTCCTAAAGATTTATAGAAATTAGAAAGATCACTTTGAATTCCAGTTACATATATTTTATCTTTTGCTTGTAAAACAAAGTTTCCAGTAGGAATATATATATCTTTTCCTCTTTTAACTATACATACTAAGATACCTTTAAAATTTTTATTCTTTTTAAAATCTATAAGTTTTAGTCCATCTAAATAACTATTCTCTTCAACCATTAATTCTACAATATTTACTTTGTTACTTGAGAAAGTTTCTACATTTAATGCAGTTGGAAACTCTAAGTTTCTTGCTATACAATAAGCTGATTCAGCTTCAGGATTCAGCATTGCATCTATTCCTAAAGATTCACTCATAAACTGCATTTGAGTAAAGTACTCTGGATTTCTAACTCTAGCTATACTATATTTAGCTCCAAGCTTTTTGGCCATAACTGATGATATGATATTTATCTCATCAGATTGTGTAACTGCTATAAAAACATCACATGCTTTTACATTTGCTTCTGTTAAGATATCACAGTTAGCACCATTTCCCATAATTCCCATAATGTCTGATGAAGAAAGAACTCTATCTAAAATTTTAGCATTTTGCTCTATTAGAGTTATATCATTTCCCTCACTAGCTAAATCTTTACAAAGTAATTCCCCAATTTTTCCTGCTCCGACAATTATAATCTTCATAAAACAACCCCTATTTTTTTTGTATTTCATGCTTATTATATCATAAATTTTAAAAATATTTTATTTTTATTTTTTTTAAGAGTGTTCATTTTAAATTCTAATTACTAAAAAATGTCTAGAAAATAAATTTCTTAAGATTGTACTGTTCTTTTTTTTAAATATTTAGTATAATATTATTGTAAAAAAGGGCAGTTCAAAGTATAAAACATCACAAAATACTTTTGTTTTAGGGGGAATTTTATGGGTAATTTGTTAAAACGCTTTTTTTCAATAGATTATATGCTAAAAAAAGATGAGATTTTAGGAAGCCTACCTACAACTAGAGAGGTTTACAAAAACTCTTTTAATATGTCTTGGCCATGTGCCTTTGAAGCTGTTTTGGTAAGTTTAGTAGGATCAATAGATATAATGATGGTTGGGGGATTGGGAGCTGAAGCAATAGCTGCTGTTGGATTGACAAATCAACCAAAGTTTGTACTTCTAGCAATGATATTTTCTCTAAATGTTGGAGTAACAGCAATTGTAGCAAGAAGAAAAGGAGCTGAAGATTTTAAAGGAGCTAATAGTTGCTTAAAACAATCAATTATTCTCTCTTTTATAATCTCTTTAATAATGGCTATCTCAGGTTATATTTTTGCTAATGAAATTATGTTATTTGCTGGAGCAGGGGAAGATGTTATAAATGATTCTGTTGCCTATTATAAAATTTTAATGGTAAGTATAGTTTTTACCTCTCTAAGTTTAACAATTAATGCTGCTCAAAGGGGAGTAGGAAATACAAAAATCTCTATGAGAACCAATGTTGTAGCCAATATAGTTAACTTAATATTTAACTATTTTTTAATAAATGGAGTTTGGATATTTCCTAGACTAGAGGTAAGAGGAGCTGCAATAGCAACTACTCTTGGAAGTATAGTTGGGTTTTTAATGTCTGTATTTTCAGTTTATTACAATACAAGAATTTTAGATTTAAGAGGAAAAGGAAATTGGAAATTTGATAAAGCTACTATGAAAGCTTTTCTTAGTATCAGTGGAAGTTCAGTAGTAGAACAGGTATTTATGAGAATAGGTTTCTTCTCCTTTGCTATAATTGTAGCTGCTTTAGGAACTATTGCCTTTGCAACTCATCAAATATGTATGAATGTTATTAACCTTTCATTCTGTTTTGGAGATGGGTTAAGTGCTGCTGCTGCCTCACTTGTAGGGCAAAATTTAGGAGCTAAAAGACCTGACAAAGCTAAAATTTATGGTAAAACTGGACAGAGAATGGCATTTATTGTATCAACTGTTTTATTCTTCGTATTTATCTTAGCTCGTAAACAGATTATAATGCTATTTAATAGTGAAGAACATATTGTTTCTCTTGGAGGAATGATAATGATTATAATAGCTTTTACAACACATGCCCAAACTTCACAAACTGTATATAATGGTTGCTTACGTGGAGCAGGAGATACAAAATTTGTTGCTTTAATCTCATTTATAAGTATAGCTTTAATTAGACCAGGGCTTGCATGGATATTATGTTTCCCAGCTAATTTAGGACTTAAAGGAGCATGGATAGCATTGTTTGCTGATCAGACTATGAGATATATTTTAGGAAAAAAACGTTTTGACAGTGGAAAATGGACAAAAATTAAAATCTAGGAGGAAAGAGTTTGAAATTAATAGTATCAGATTTAGATGGAACACTACTAAATGAAAAAAAAGAGATTACAGAGAGAACTAAAAAAATTTTAAGGGAAGCTTATTCTAAAGGGATAGATTTTGCTATTGCTTCAGGAAGAAGCCAACACTCTATTAAAAAATTTCAACAAGATTTAGGGATAAAAATATTTTCGATCTGTAATAATGGAGCAAATGTTTATGATAAAGATGAAAATCTTATTTACTCTAACCCTATGAAAAGTGAAGTTGTAAAAAAAGTTATAACTTTTCTTAGAGAAAACAAGGTAAATTATAATGGATTTTCACATAGAAATCTTTATTTAGATGATAGAGAAAAAAATCCTGTTTTGACAGTGGAAAGTGGAATCTTTGATATAATTGAACTTGGAAATGGAGATAATTTTCCTGAAATGTTTAAAATAATAGCTAGACAAGATGAGGAAGCTCTTAGAAAATTAAAAGATTTTGTATTACAACAAGAGTTTGCACCTGAAATAGATGTAACTATAACTCAGCCTAACTGTATGGATATTGTTGATAAAAATTGTAGCAAGGGAAATGCAACAGAATTTATCTCTAAACAATTTAATATCCCTATTGATGAGATTATTGCCTTTGGAGATGGAGAAAATGATTACTCTATGTTAGCTGCTGCTGGGCATCCAGTAGTTATGGAAAATGGGATGTTATCTTTAAAAGAGGCATTTCCAACAAGAGCATTAACTAATGAGGAAGAAGGAGTAGCTGTTTATTTAGAAAACATTTTAAATTTAAAATAGAAAGTTGGCTAGGCAGATTAATAATTTGCTTAGCCTTTTTACATTGAAATAATTTTTTGTTGACAAAATACAAATTTAAGTTTAAAATATAGTGCAATTTAATATTCACAAAGTCCTCATAAAAGAGGGAGATGTCCTAGCGTGATAACAACCATCTATAAAAAACTAGTCTTTTTTTATTATTACGCAGGGAAAATTTTCTCTGCTTTTTTATTTGGAAAATTTTGTTTATAGGAGAAGAAATGGGAGTTAGATATAATAAAATCACAGGTAAACATCAAAGAGAGATAGTTCTTTTAAAAAGTTTTCCATGTAAATATGGAAAGTGTAGCTTTTGTAACTATATTGAAGATAATTCAACTGATGAAAATGAGATTGATAAAGTAAATTTTGAAGTTCTAAAAGAGATAACTGGGGAGTATGGTGTTCTTGAAGTTATAAATTCAGGTTCAGTTTTTGAAATTACAAAAAATACCCTTGCTGAAATTAAAAGAATTGTAAAGGAAAAGAATGTTAAAACTCTTTATTTTGAAATCTATTATGGATATATTAAAAGATTAAATGAAATTAGAAATTATTTTGATGGAGTAGAAATTCGTTTTAGAATGGGAATGGAAACTTTTGATAACGGTTTTAGAATAGGAGTTTACAATAAAAATTTTAAAGTTAATGAAAAAGATTTAGAGTTTTTAGGAAAAGAGCTTTACTCTGTATGTCTTTTAATCTGTACAAAGGGACAGACAAGGGAAATGATAAAATCAGATATTGAAACAGCTTTAAAATATTTTAAAGGGGTTACAATTAATATCTTTATAGATAATGGAACTGTTGTTAAAAGAGACAATGAACTTGTAAAATGGTTTGTAGAAAATTATTTATATTTGATGGATGATGATAGAGTAGAACTTTTAATTGATAATAAAGATTTGGGAGTTTTTGAACAGTAAGTAATATTTTTAATAATATAGAGGAGAAAAGGAAAATGAGAAATGAGATGCTTTGGGCAGGAATGCTAATAGTAAACTTTTTGGCAATTCTTTTTGCTTATGTTAGATTTGGAAGAATAGGGTTGTATATTTGGATACCAATTTCAACAATATTAGCTAATATTCAAGTTGTTATGTTAGTTGACCTTTTTGGTTTTGGAACTACATTGGGAAATATCTTATATGCTGGTGGTTTCTTAGTTACAGATATTTTAGCAGAAAATTATGGAAGAGAGTATGCTAAAAGAGCTGTAAAAATTGGTTTTTTCTCTCTGATAGTGATGACAGTTATTATGCAGATAGCTGTAAACTTCACTCCATCTGATGTGGAAGAGGGAATACTTACTTTTAATGGTGTTAAAAGAATTTTTGATTTTATGCCAAGAATAGTTATAGCCTCACTTATATCTTACTGGGTATCACAAAGCCATGATATATGGGCATATGAAAAATGGAGAGAGAGATTTAGTGAGAAAAAACATATTTGGATAAGAAATAATATGAGTACAATGGTAAGTCAACTTATTGACAACAGCTTATTTACAATTATAGCTTTCTGGGGAGTGTATCCTAAAGAAGTACTATTAGAAATCTTTATAACTACATATTTTATGAAGTTTATAGTTGCTGTATTTGATACACCATTTGTATATATAGCAAGCCATTTGAAATCAAAGAAAAAAATAAGAGAGATAGAGATATAAATAAAAAAGGAGGCTGTTACATTTTTAACAGCCCCTTTTTTTAGTCCTCTTTTTCTATAAAAGTTTCTTTAAGAAAATCAAAAAGTTTTGAGAATTGTTCTTGAGAAAAAACTAATTTCTCTCCAAGTGTTTTATTTACACTAAATAAATGGAATACTTTTTCTTGAATATGAAATGAAACAAGCTTATTTTTATCATTATTTGGATCAAGATAAACTTGTATAATAAAGTTACTATCTTTTTTATCTTTAACAGGAAGAAGATATTTTAAAACATTATATTTTTTAGCTAGAAACTCCTCTTTAAACCATTGAGTATTTCCAACATATTGGTAATATAAAGTTAAAATAGGCTTGTCCATTAGTTTATCTTCTGATTCCATTCCCATGCAGTTCTAATAATATCTTTTACATCTGTATATTGAGCTTTCCAACCAAGTTCAGCAATAGCTTTTTTACTAGATGCTATTACACAAGGTGGATCTCCAGCTCTTCTTCCAGTTATTTCAGCAGGAATATCAATTTTTGTAACTTCTCTAGCAGCATTTAGCATTTCAAGAACAGTAAATCCATTTCCATTTCCAAGATTATAGATACCACTTTCATTTTTAGCAAGTTTATTTAAAGATAGAATGTGAGCTCTTACTAAATCTACAACGTGAATATAGTCTCTTACTCCAGTTCCATCTTTTGTATCAAAGTCGTTACCATATATTGAAAGTTTAGGAATAACTCCCTTAGCAGCTTTTAAAATAAGTGGGATTAAAGCTGTAATTCCCTCTCCCATCTGTCCAATATCATGTTTTTCATGTGCTCCACCAACATTGAAATATCTAAATATAGAATAATTGAAACCATAAGCTTTAGCACAGTCCATAATAATTCTTTCAGACATTAATTTACTCATTCCATAAGGGTTGATAGGTTCTTTAGAGTGATTTTCATCTACTGGTTCAGGTTCTTTTACATCTCCATAAACAGCAGCAGTAGATGAGAAAACAATATTTTTTACACTGTTTTTTCTCATAGATTCAAGTAGACACATAACAGTATAAGTGTTATTCATATAATATTTATTAGGCTCAACAACACTTTCAGGCACTTTAATATAACCAGCAAAGTGCATAACAGCATCTATCTTATTTTCACTAAATATTTTATCCATTAAAGCACTATCTTGAACATTTCCTTTATAAAATTTTGCTCTTTTATCAACTAATTGCATAAATCCGTTTTCTAAACTATCAACAACTACAACTTGATAACCAGAATCAAGAAGTTCAGCAGTAGCATGGCTACCAATATACCCAGCTCCACCAGTAACTAATATATTTTTCATATAACCCTCCTGTACAAATTATTATATATTATATCATAAAAAATCACAGATAACAAAAAATTACATATATCTACGAGGTGTAAGAATATGCTGAGGAATAACAATTTTTTTATTGAAAAATTTTATAAAATTTCCATTGAAAAGTAACATAATAAGAGTTCCTATTCCAATACCAGGTAAACTCCTGTTGTAAGCTCCAAAGATTAAAGCAATAATAAAAGGAACACCTAAGTAAACATAGTTAGCTTTTTTCATATCAGGTATTAAATAATCATTGACAGTTTTTAAAAATTGATCAAAGGGATTTACAGCTATATTTAATCTTAAATATATAGATATTCCACAAGAGAGAATAAGGTTACCAATAATAAAAAATAAACATTTAGTTATTAAAGTTTCTGGGTGTACCCAACTTAAAGTGTTTAAGAAAAAATTAAGAAATATTCCAAAGATGTAAGCAACAAAGAAAGAGCCAAGAAGTTTGAAAATATTTAGTTTTTTGCTGATAATAGTAATAGGAATATAGATTAAAAAATTTAAAATAATAGTACAAGTTCCTACTTGTAAAGTAAAAGCATCTGCAATTCCCATACTAGCAGCTACCCATGGACCACTACCAATATCTCCCTTTATTAACATAAAATTTCCAAAAGAGTTAACCAATATTGAAAATATCCAAAATGAATATTTTTTTAATACATTTAAATTCATTTTTTATCCCCCAAATAAAAAAGTTCTTTTCCAAATTTGATTATAGCACAAAAGAATTTTTAGTAAAGAGGGAAAAATTAATATGTCTAAAAGTAAAAAAGGAGTGACAAATAAAAAAAAATATGATATTATCTATATATAAATATTTATAAATAAGTTATAAATAAGAGGTGATAAGAATGTCAGCAAAAAAAGTTGAAGATACAAGTAAAGAGAAAGCATTGGAAAATGCTATAAAACAGATTTCTAAGGAGTTTGGAGAAGGTTCAATAATGAAGCTTGGAGAAAATCTAAGCATGAATATAGAAGTAATACCTACTGGAAGTATTAACCTTGATTTAGCTTTAGGTGTAAAAGGTGTTCCTAGAGGTAGAGTGATAGAGGTGTATGGAGCAGAGAGTTCAGGTAAAACAACAATAGCTCTTCATATAGTAGCAGAGGCACAAAAAAATGGTGGTGTAGCAGCTTTTATAGATGCTGAACATGCTCTTGACCCTGTGTATGCTAAAGCTCTAGGAGTAGATGTAGAAGAACTTTTGATCTCTCAACCAGACTATGGAGAACAAGCATTGGAGATAGCTGATCTTTTAGTTAGATCAAATGCTGTGGATATAATTGTAGTTGACTCAGTAGCAGCTCTTGTTCCTAAAGTGGAGATAGATGGAGAGATGTCAGATCAACAGATGGGGCTTCAAGCTAGACTTATGTCAAAAGCTCTTAGAAAATTAACAGCAACTTTGAATAAATCAAAGACAACAATGATATTTATAAATCAAATTAGAGATAAGATAGGTGGGTTTGGTTTCGGTCCTCAAACAACAACTACTGGGGGAAAAGCTTTAAAATTCTATGCTTCAGTTAGAATGGAGGTAAAGAGAGTTGGACAAGTTAAACAAGGTGATGAGGTAATAGGAAATGAAACTTTAGTAAAAATTACAAAAAATAAAGTAGCTCCACCATTTAAAGAGGCATCTTTCCAAATTATGTATGGTAAGGGAATATCAAAGGTAGGAGAGGTATTGGATATAGCTTTAGATAATGATATAGTCCAAAAATCAGGAGCTTGGTTTAGTTTTGGAGATATTAGACTTGGACAAGGAAAGGAAAATGTAAAAACTAGATTAGAAAATGAAAAAGAGTTATTTGAAGAGATTGAAAGAAAAGTTTTAGAAATAATTGAAGAAGATCAAAATAAAATATCTTTAAATAAAAAAAATTTAGATGATACAAGTGAAGAGGAAAGTGTTATTTCTGAAGGGTATGATGAAGTTTCAGAAGAAATGGATAATATTGATGAAATCTAATTTTTTCTTTAATATAGAAGGGTAAGTTAATATGAAAATTTTAAAATCTATTAAGGGAAATTATATATACATGGAGCTTTCTTTTTGGGGAAGAATTAAAAAACTATTGAGAAAAAAGAGAAAATGTAATAAAATATTATTATAAAGAAAAGAATATGTTTTTTTAATTCAATCTTAAAGGAGATGAAATTCATGGAAAAAATGCTTTTAAAAAATGGGAAGATTGTTTTAGCCGATAGAATTATAACTGGGGATATTTTGTTAGTAGATGGAAAAATAAAAAAAATTATGGAAAAGGATCATCCTTTCTATGAACAAGCAATAGATTTACAAGGTAAATATGTTGTGCCAGGATTTATAGATGTACATATTCATGGGGCAAATGGTGCAGATGCTATGGATGGAACAACAGAAGCTTTAAAAACTATTTCAACTTTCGTAGCAAAACATGGAACAACAAACTTTTTAGCAACAACTTTAACAAGTACAAAAGAAAACTTAGAAAATGTATTAGCAAAAGCTGGAGAATTACAAAATAAAGAGTTAGATGGAGCTAATATTTTTGGAGTTCATATGGAAGGACCATATTTTGATGTTCAATATAAAGGAGCACAAAATGAAAAATATATAAAACCTGCTGGAATTGAAGAGATAAAAGAGTTCTTATCAGTAAAACCTGGACTAGTAAAACTATTCTCAATGTCACCAAAAGGAGAAGCTTCACTTGAGGCTATTAAATATTTAAGAAGTCAAGGTGTTGTAGTATCAATAGGACACTCTGCTGTATTTTTTGATGATGTTCAAAAAGCTATAAAAGCTGGATTAGGACACTCTACTCATACATTTAACGGAATGAGAGGAATCAACCACAGAGAACTTGGAGTAGCAGGGGCTGTATTAAATAGTGATGATATTATGGCAGAAGTTATTTTTGACAAAATTCACGTTCATCCTGAAACAGTAAGACTTATGATAAGAGCTAAAGGTGTTGATAAAATAGAGTGTATAACAGATGCTATGAGTGCTACTGGACTTGCTGAAGGAAACTATAAATTAGGGGAACTAGATGTTTATGTAAAAGATAATCAAGCTAGATTAGTAAGCAATGATTCACTAGCTGGAAGTGTACTTACTCTAGATAAAGCATTTAAAAATATAATTGAATTAGGATATAGCATTTTTGATGCAGTAAAAATGACAAGTACAAATGCTGCTAAAGAGTTTGGATTAAATGCTGGAGAGGTAGCAGAGGGAAAAGATGCTGACTTAGTAGTTTTAAATCCTGATTATAGTGTAGATATGACACTTGTAAAAGGAAAAGTTAAATATAAAGCATAGTAAAAGTTAATTTATTATATAGAAAAAAGCTGTTATAAATCAATTGGTTGTACTGCACCCAAAATCTTAGACAACTAAGATGGAGGGTGTAGTTTTTTTATTTTATATATTGACATTAAAATCTATTTGTGATATATAATTATTAGCCACAATAGTTATAGAGTGCTAAAAGGAGGATTTTAGAATGAGAAAAGAATCAAAAGCTTTTCAAGCTGAAACAAAAGAACTTTTAAATTTAATGATAAATTCTATTTATACTAACAAGGAGATCTTTTTAAGAGAGCTTATTTCAAATGCCAGTGATGCTATAGATAAATTGAAATTTACAGCTTTAACTAATAGTGAAATATTAGGAGAAAACAATGAATTTAAAATAACTCTTGCAGTAGATAAAGATAAGAGAGAGATAACAATTACAGATAATGGAATAGGTATGACTTATGATGAGGTAGCTGAAAATATAGGTACTATTGCAAAATCTGGTTCTAAAGCTTTTAAAGAGAAACTTGAAAATGTTTCTAAAGATGATGTTGATATTATTGGACAATTTGGTGTAGGATTCTACTCAGGATTTATGGTAGCAGACACTATGACTATCCTTACTAAATCACCAAACTCTGATAAGGGAGTTAAATGGTATTCTTTAGGTGATGGAGCTTATGAAATAGAAGAGATAGATAGAGAGGAAAGAGGAACTTCAATAACTCTTATTATAAAAGCTGGTGAAGAGTTTGATACTTTCTTAGAAGATTGGAAAATTAAAGAGCTTGTAAAAAAATACTCTGACTATGTAAGATACCCTATCTATTTTAACAATGAAGTTATTAACTCAACAAAACCTATTTGGAAAACTGATAAAAATAGTTTAAAAGATGAAGATTATAATGAGTTTTACAAAGCTAATTTCCATGACTGGGAAGATCCTATGTTACATCTACATCTAAAAGTTCAAGGAAGCGTTGAGTATACAGCTCTTTTATATATCCCTAAAAAAGCTCCTATGGATTTTTACAGTAAAGACTATAAAAAAGGACTTCAACTTTATACAAAAAATGTATTTATTATGGATAAATGTGATGAGCTTATCCCTGAATACTTTAGCTTTATAAAAGGATTAGTTGATTGTGACAACCTTTCATTAAATATTTCAAGAGAGATTTTACAACAAAACAGTGAACTTCAAGCAATCTCTAAAAATCTTGAAAAGAAAATAATTAGTGAACTTGAAAAAATTCTAAAGAAAGATAGAGAAAAATATATTGAATTCTGGGAAGCTTTTGGAAAAAATATTAAGTTTGGTATCCATGATATGTTTGGAATGAACAAAGATAAATTACAAAATCTTCTTATTTTTAGGACTTCTCTTGATGAAAAATACTCTACATTAAAAGAGTATGTAGATCGTATGGGAGAGAGAAAAGAGATTCTTTATGTAGTTGGAGAGGATTTAGCTACTGTTACTTCTCTTCCAAAAATGGAGACACTAAAAGAAAAAGGAATAGAGGTATTACTATTAACCGATAGAATAGATGAGTTTGCTTTAAAAACAATGATGGAATTTGAAGGAAAAACATTTAAATCTATAAATGATTCTGATTTTAAAATAGATGATAGTAAAGAAAAAGAGGAAGAGATTAAAAAATTATCTGAAGATAATAGATCTCTACTTGATAAGATAAAAGATACACTTTCTGGAAAAATAGTTGATGTTGAATTGAGCAACGATCTTGGAAAAGGAGCTTCAGCTCTTTTAGCAAAGGGAAATATCTCTCTTGAAATGGAAAAAGTTCTTTCTCAACTTCCAGGAAATGAAGAGGTAAAAGCTGAAAAAATATTAGCTTTAAACCCTGAACACCCTGTTTTCAAAAAATTACAAACTCTTGAAAATAGTGAAGAGTTTAAAGATCTACTTGATGTTCTATATACTGAAGCTTTAATTCTTGAAGGTTTCCAAATAGAAAATCCTGTTGAATTTATAAAAAAATTAAATAAACTTCTTAAATAAAAAAAAATAAAAGAGCTGGGTAATCTAATGAAATTTCATCAGATTACAACAGCTCTAATTTTTTAAGCTAAATTTAAGAAATGTGTAGATAAAGCAAAGTAAACTATAAGAGCACAAGCATCTACTATTGTAGTAATTAATGGACTTGCCATTATAGCAGGGTCAAGTTTAAATGCTTTTGCCAAAATAGGAAGAATACCTCCTACAACTTTAGCTATAACAACAGTAAATAGCAAGCTAGCACAAACTACAAGAGAGATTGTAAGTCCAGCTTTATCAATATAATAAATTCTTAGAAAGTTTACAACAGCAAGAGTAATTCCAACAATTAAACTAACTCTAAACTCTTTCCAAAGTATTTTTCCAATATCAGACAATTGAATTTCTCCAAGTGCAATTCCACGAATAATAAGTGTAGAAGATTGAGAACCAGCATTTCCTCCAGTGTCCATAAGCATTGGAATAAATGCAGCAAGAATAACAACAGATTGAAGTACCTCTTCATATCTTCTAATAATAGTTCCTGTAGCAGTTGCTGAAATCATAAGAACTAACAACCAAACAATTCTATGTTTAGCAAGAGAGAAAACAGATTCCTTTAGATATTCCTCATCTGATGGATTCATAGCAGCCATTTTTTGAAAGTCTTCTGTATTTTCTTGATCAATAACGTCTACTACGTCGTCAATTGTGATAATTCCAACCAATCTTCCTTCAATATCTACTACTGGCATTGAAGTAAGGTCATATTTTCTGAATAGAGAGGCGATTACCTCTTGGTCATCAGTTGTTGTAGCACTAATAACATTAGTTTCCATTGCATCAACTAAAGGGATGATATCATCAAGGAAGATAAGACTTTTTAAAGAGATAAATCCTACAAGTTTTCTTTGATTATCAATAACATAACAGATATCAATGGTTTCATTATTAATACCTACTTTTTTAATATGATTTAAAGCTTGTCCAATATTCATATCACTCTTTAGGGAAACATATTCAACAGTCATTACACTTCCAGCACTGTTTTCAGGATACTTTAGAAATTGGTTTATAAGCTTTCTTGTGTCAGGAGATGTATTTTGAAGAATTTTATCAACAATATTTGCTGGCATTTCTTCAATAAAGTCTACAGTATCATCAATAAACATCTCATTAATAATATGTTTTATCTCTTCGTCAGTGATATTTTCTACAATTTCTTGTTGTTTCTCTGAAGAAAGATATGAAAAAGTTTCAGCAGCTAAGTCTTTAGGAAGTATTCTAAAAAGTTTTAGACATTGATCTTTGGGCAGGTCTTCAAATAACTCCGCTATGTCTACAGGATTTTCTTCAATAAGTACTTCTTTTAACTTTGCCAACTGGTTATTTTCTAAATAAGACAAAATATTTTCCATGTTGCACCTCCATTTTTATAAAATTTTAAACTACATATATTAGGGTAACATTTTATTAAAAAAAAGGCAATATTTGTTTACAAAAAAATTACATCATTTTGTAAATGATAACTTTTATTTATTTATTAAATATTGTATAATAATTTAGATAGTGAAGAGTATAGGAGGAGAAAATGAATATTAAGCAAAGAGTTATAGGGCTTATAAAAGAAGTTGAAAATGGAAAATACTCCAATATAGCATTGAATGAATATTTTAAGCAAAATGATTTGAATAAAAAAGAAAAGGGATTTATAACTGAACTTTTTTATGGAGTAATTAGAAAAAAAATATTCCTTGATTATGAGATAGACAAAAGAACTTCAAATATAAAAAAAGATTGGATAAGAAATATTCTTAGAATATCTATGTATCAAATTGCTTTTATGAAAAGTGATGATAAAGGTGTTGTATGGGAAGCTACTGAACTAGCAAAGAAAAAATTTGGAGTTCCTGTTGGAAAATTTGTTAATGGGGTTTTACGTAGCTATATTCGTGAATTGGAAAATGATATTTTAGAATTAAAAGAAAATGATAAAGAGGATATCTTACTTTCTTATCCTAGATGGTTTTATGATAAAATTAAACAAGAATACAAAGAGGAGGCAAATCTATTTTTAGAGTCTTTGAAAAAAATTCCATATATTAGTTTTAGAGTAAACACTTTAAAATATAATGAAGAGGAGTTTGAAAAACTTTTAGAAAGTTTAAATATAAATATTATAAAAAAAGTTGATACAGTATACTATTTAGAATCTGGAATTTTATTATATAGTGATGAGTTTAAAGATGGAAAGATAATTGTTCAAGATGCTTCATCATAC
>UQQO01000018.1 GCA_900543175.1 uncultured Fusobacterium sp. | reverse complement strand
ATTTTAAATTATGGCATACTAAAATAGTATAATATATTAAACAAAAAAAGTAAATTACAAATTTTTATTTATATTAACTTTTATAAAAGAAAAAGAACTGTATAAACTAATAATTTTTTATCATTAATTTACTACAGTTCTTTATTTTTATCTATTATCTAATTTTTATACTACACTACAAGGTTTACAAAACAAAGAGCTCCAATAAATAGTAGTGTAAAGTTAATTTTCTTGAAATCTCCAGTTACAAGGTGAAGTAAGATATAAGCAAGGAATCCTAAACTTAATCCTATACTGATACTATAAGTAAGTGGCATAGCTACTATTATAATAAATGCTGGGAATAATGATTTCATATCTGTAAAATCTAAGTCTTTTACATTTTTAAACATATATCCTCCAACTATAATAAGAGCTGGTGCTGTTGCATATGCTGGAACTACTCCAACTATTGGAGAGAAGAATAATGCCCCTATAAACATAAGTGCAGTTATTACAGATGCAAATCCTGTTCTTGCTCCTACTGCTACTCCTGCTGCTGATTCAACAAAAGTTGTAACAGTACTTGTTCCCATCATAGCCCCTGCTATTGTTGCACTAACGTCTGTATAAAGCATTTTTCCAAGTCCTTGAATGTGTCCTTTTTCATCAACCATTCCCATTTGTTTTGAACAAGAAATTAAAGTTCCTAAAGTATCAAATAAGTCAACAAACATAAATGAGAATATTGGTCCAATTAATGATAATTTAAATGCTCCTATAATATCTAATTTCATAGCTATAGGTGCTGCACTTGGTGGCATAGAGATAAATTGTGATGGAACATCTACATTACCAGTGATAAATGCTAATATTGTAGAAACAAGAATTCCTATTAACATTCCACCTTTTACACGTTCAATTTCAAGTACCATAGAAACTATTAAACCTACAACTCCTATTAATACAGTTGTTGTTATTGGTCCTAATGCTACTAATGTTGCATCATTTGCTACAACAACTCCCATATTTTTAAGACCAATTAAAGTAATAAACATTCCAATTCCTCCACCAACAGCTATTTTTAGTGGTAAAGGTATAGCATTAGCTATCTTCTCTCTGATTCCCCCTATTGAAAGAATAAGGAAAAAGAATCCAGAAATAAATACAATTCCTAATGCAGTTTGCCAAGGTACACCCTTTCCTAATACAAGTGTATAAGTAAAGAATGCATTTAATCCCATTCCAGGAGCTAATGCAAATGGTGCATTTGCCCAAACTCCAGACAATAATGTTGCTAAAGCTGATGCTAAACAAGTTACTGTAATAAGTGCCCCTCTATCCATTCCTGCATCTCCAAGAATAGCAGGGTTTACAAAGATAATATATGACATTGCTAAGAATGTTGTAATTCCTCCTATTATCTCTTGTTTAACAGTACTTCCTCTTTCAGATATTTTGAAATAATTTTCTAAAATACCAGTGTTTTGTGACATTTCTCTCCTCCTATATTTTAAAATTTAATTGTTGCCTAACCTATCTAAAAATTCCTTTGGAATTGGCAAATTTATCTCAATTCCATATCTTTCTATTTTAACATAATGTGAGAATAAATACATCATTTTTTCTTTATCTTTTCCATATTTATTATCACCTATTATATAATTTCCTCTATTAGCTAGTTGTACCCTAAGTTGATGAGTTCTTCCACTTCCAAGAGTTCCTTCTAATAAAGTACAGTTTTTCCCATATTCAACTACTTTAAAACTACTTGTACTCTCCTTTGCTCCCTCTTGAAACTCCTCAACTTCGATTACTCTATCCTCAACTTTTTTCAGCCAACTTTTAATTTTGAACTCTTTCTCTCTAACTCTTCCATTTACAAGAATATAGTATTTTTTCTCAATATCTCTATTTCTTATATCTTCAGCTAATTCTCTAGCTACAACTAAAGATTTTGCCCCTATTATAAGTCCAGAAGTTGCCTTATCTATTCTATTTACAAAGTTAAAGTTTTCATTTTTTAAATATGATTTTAGCATCTCAGAGATTCCATATTCATAACCACTCCCTTTGTGCATTACCATATTATTTTTCTTATTGAAAATTAAAACTTTTTCATCTTCATAAACTATAGATTTTTTTATTTTTTCTATCTCTCTATTTTCAATAGAAACTGGTTTCTCCTCTTTAGTCTCTCCACCATTGAAAAATACTTTAACTATATCTTCTAATTGAAGTCTATAATTCTCTTTACTTTTTTTTCCATTTACCTTTACTTTACCAGTTCTAATCCCTTTAAAAATCTCTGTTAGAGATATATCCTCATATTTTTTTCTTAAAAATCTATCTAATCTTACATCTTCATACTCTTTATCTATTATATATTCCACAACTCCACCTAATCTCTATACAATTTTACACTTTGAACAATTCCTAACATCATAAAGCTTATAAGAAGGGATGTCCCTCCATAACTCATAAGCAACAATGGTTTCCCTGTTACAGGCATTATTCCCATTATCATTCCAACATTGATTATCAAATGAAATAGAAATATAGAAGCTATCCCATAACAAATTAATTTTCCATACTTATCCTCTGTAGTATCAGCTATATAAACTATCTGCACTATAAGTAAAAAATATAGTCCCAAAAGAACAAGGCCTCCTACAAAACCTCTCTCTTCTAAAAATACAGAACCTATAAAGTCTGTGTGAGCTTCTGGAAGAAATCTCAACTTACTTTGAGTACTTTGTAGAAACCCTTTTCCATACATTCCACCAGAACCTATGGCTATCATTGATTGAGTTACATTCCAACCACTTCCTAATAAATCAGCCTCTGGGTTTAAAAATGTAAGTACTCTCTGCCTCTGATATGGTTTTAAAAGGAAAAAATATGCTGCTGGTACAGATACAATTCCTCCTATTCCCATAATTATTATGGTTTTCCAATCTATTCCATGTATAAAAATAATTACACAAAATGTCATTGTTAAAATAAGAGTTGTTCCTAAATCTGGTTGTTTCAGTATAAGAAGCATTATAGGAAGAATGTGCAACCCAGCTACAATAACACTTTTTAGCCCAACAAATCTATCTCTATACTTCACTACTAAAAATTCTGAAAGAGTAAGTATTGCTAAAACCTTTCCTATCTCTGAAGGTTGTATGCTGATAGGTCCTAAATCTATCCATCTCTGTGCTCCTAATCTTTTTACTCCTAGAACATATACTGATGCTAAAATTCCTATATTCATGATATAGAGGACTTTATAGTATTTAGCATATTTTCTATAATCTACAAAGGAGAAAAATAGATAGACAAAAATCCCTATAACTCCCCAAAATAGCTCTTTTTTATAAAAAGATGGAGTTTTATGTATTGTAGCACTATATATAGTTAAGATACTAATAGCCACTATTATTAGTGCATTAAGTAAAAGAAAGATATTCATTTTCTTTATCTTTTTTAAACCTAATCTAAAATCTCTTCCTCTTCCCATTTTCCTTTTACTCCTTATTTACCTGTATGCCCAAATCCTCCTGCTCCTCTTTCTGTTTCATCAAGAGTTCCTACAACTTCCCACTCAATTTGTTCAACCTTGTTTAAAACAAGCTGCCCTATTCTCTCTCCAGGATTAATTGTATAAGAATCCTTACTCATATTAGCTATAATCATTTTTAATTCTCCTCTGTAATCACTATCTATTGTTCCAGGAGTATTTAAAAGTGTAATTCCATGTTTTAGTGCAAGTCCACTTCTCGGTCTAACTTGTACTTCGTATCCCTCTGGTATAGCTATTTTTAACCCTGTTGGAACTAAAGTTCTCTCTAAAGATCCCAATACTATCGGTTCTGTTATATTTGCTCTAACATCCATTCCAGCTGCTCCAGATGTCTCATACTTTGGTAATTCAATTTTATCATTTTCTCTAACTATTTTAACTATTACTTTTTCCATTCTCTTCTCCTTATATATCTCCTAGTACTGTATATGAATAATATTCTTCTTGGAATAGATATTCAGCTGTTTTCTTTATATCCTCTAAAGTTATCTTTTCTATCTTTTCAATTATCTCATCTATATCAATTACCTCATCATATAACAGATAAGAGTTTGCCATTCTGCTCATTTTTCCCTTACTACTTTCTAAACTAAAAGTAAGCATACTTAAAAATTGGTTTTTAGATTTTTGAAGCTCTGATTCAGAGATTCCATTTTCTCTAATATCATTAAACTCATTTTTAATAATCTCTAATACTTCTTTATAGCTTTCCTTTGTAGTTCCAGCATAGATAGTAAATAGTCCACCTTCTAAAAATGCTGTACCATAACTATATACAGAGTAAGCTAATCCTCTTTCCTCTCTTATTTTTTGGAAAAGTCTAGAACTCATATTTCCACCTAATACACTAGAGATAATTGCTCCTGGATATTTCATATCATCTTTTACCCCATTACCTCTTGTATTAAAACATAGGTGTACTTGATTTGTATCTTTCTTTATTATATTTTCTCCACCATTAATTGTAAATGATGTATCAATATCTCTTCTAAAACTGCTACCTCTAAATTTTCCAAGCCCTTTATTTAAAAGATTGTAAATCTCATCAACATCAACTTTTCCAGCAACAGAGATCACAAGATTTGAAGCTACATATTGCTCATTAAAATACTTTAAAAATCTCTCTCTAGTTATTCCTTTTAAACTTTCAATAGTTCCTAAAACACTATTTGATTGAACTCCAGTAACTGCATATTTTACATTCTCATCATGGATTATCTCCTCTGGAATATCATCATACATTCTAATCTCTTCAATTATTACATTTCTCTCTTTTTCTAAATTTTCCTCAGTGAAAGTAGAATTCATAAACATATCTGACAATATTTCAATTCCCGTTCCTATCTTATTTGAAAGCATTTGAATATAGTAGGCTGTAATATCTCTACTTGTATAAGCATTGATCATTCCACCTTCATTGTCAATTGCCTCTGAAATCTCCTTTGCTGTTCTTGTCTCTGTTCCTTTAAACATCATATGTTCAATATAGTGAGAAACTCCACTCTCTTCTGGATACTCATTTCTTGATCCTGTATTTACAAATATTCCTAAGCTTACTGTATTAATACTCTCAATATTGTCAATTAAAACAGGTATTCCATTATCTAGTTTTTTTACTACTATGCTCATTATTTTCCTTTCTTAATACTCCGATCTATATACAAAATAGATTCCTACAACTAAAAATATAATATTAGGAATCCAACCACCTATAAATGGATTTAAAAATCCATTTATACTTAAAGCCTCAAATGAAGCTTGAACAATATAGTAACCATATCCTAAGGCTACTGACAATGCTAAATTTATAGCTGATGCACCTCTTACATATCTACTTCCTAAAGATAAACCTAAGAAAGAGATTATAAAACTTGCAAATGGGAAAGAGTACCTATTTCCCAATTCAACTAAAAACTCCCTTGTATCTCCACCTACACTTTTTATCTCTCTAATAGATTTTTTTAGCTCTTTTATAGTAAGAGTTCTTGGCTCTACATTCTGTGTTATAAATTTATCTGGTTCATCATTATATCTCTCTTCAGTAAATATCTCTTTTTCAATAGGTTTAGATATTTTTTCTCCATCATAGATATTTGCATCTTTTAACATCCAAACTTTTTTACTAAAATTATATCTTCCCTCTTTTGCTGTGATTATTCTCTCTACCTTATCAAATTTGCTATTCAAATCTATAATCTCTATATTTTCAGCAAAACCACTTTTTCTATTAATTTTTCCCATCAAATAGATATAATTTCCATTTTCTCCTCTTAAAAAAGCATTGTTCTTCTCTGTTGGAGCCTCTCTTACAATTACATCTCTACTTTTTATCTCTCTATTTTTTCTAAGAGCGTAAGGGTATAAGGAATCATTAATATAAAATACTACACCTGAGATTATTAATGAGATTAAAACTGGGAAAAGAATTATTCTTTTAAAACTAATTCCAGAAGTTTTCAAAGAGATTATCTCTAAATTTGATGCCATTGAACTTATTGTCATAAGTGATCCAAGAAGTACAGCTAATGGAGCTACATCAATTAAGATCTTAGGTATCATTGTAAGAATATAGATAATTGATTCATCTGCTGAAAATCTTCCATCACTTACATATCTTATTACTTTAAATAATTGACTTACTAAAAATATTCCAACAAAAGCTATTAAACTTAATAGGAATGATTTTATAAAATTCTTACTTATATATCTATCAATTATCTTCATCTATATCCCCCTGGCTTTCTTTCTATAAAATATGAAAGTCAAAAAGAATAACACAAAATTAGGTGTCCAAACTCCTATAAATGGTGGTATCTTTCCTCTATTTGCCATTACCATTCCAATATTTAAAAGTGTAATATATGCAAATACTACTACCATACTTAAAGCAAAATTAGCTCCCTTTCCACTTCTATGATGTCCTATGGACATAAATACCCCTAATAGAGATAACATTATAGTTGACAGTGGCAGTGCAATTTTTCTATTTATTTCAACTTCATATCTTATTTTCTCATCTGGAGTTTGATTTTTAATCTCTTTTAAAAGCATTCCTATACTCATAGCCTCTATATCTTTTACTTTGATATCAATTCCATCAAAATATGCTGTAAGAGGTACTTTCTTATCATCAAACTCTCCACGAAGTTTCTCTTTTCCATCCTTATCAAAATCAAAAAACTTAGATTTTGTTATAACCATAGCTGAATCTTTCCAAAATGCCTTTTCTCCCACTAATACAGTTGGAAAATTCTCATTCTCATCTTTTTGGAATATAAGAACACCTTTAGCTTGTCTATCTTTTCCCTCTATTCTATCAATATAAAGATTATACTCATCTACCTCATCAATAAACGTTTTCTCTTTTAATTGAAATACTGGATTTTCATATGCTATTTTTGTTGTTATATATTGCAATTTTTTAAAGGATCTCGGAATTATACTCTCTTGAAGAAAAAATATAAAAAGAGTTGTAGCACAAGCTAAAATAAATATAGGTTTTACAATCTCTTTTATTCCCATTCCTATTGAACTCATAGCTGTTGCTTCACTTGTTCTTGTAAACTTTGAAAATGTTAACATCACACCTAAAAATATTCCCATTGGAATAGTTTGTGATAATATTGGAGGTAAATAAAAAGATAGTATTCTTATTATATCAATAATTGATATTCCCTTTACTATTATATTTTCCATCATAGCCACAATAATATCTATTAAAAATATAAAAGTAAATAGAGAGATACCAAACAATACTGGCATTTTTACCTCTTCTAATATATACTTTTCTATTATTTTCATTACCCACTCCTAAAAAAGTTTATCAATATATTTATCTACTAACTCTCCATTTTTTAGCTCTTTTAATTTAGCTTGAAAAACATCTGGTATATATTCTTCTAACTCTGGAGCTTTTTCTAAAAACAGTTTATTTACATAGCTTCCTGATGAATATTTTCTCAGACTTTTAAAAATATCTGCTGAATAGTTAAAAATCAAAAGAATTATTAGAGCTAAAAATAATCCTTTTATAGCTCCTAAAACTCCACCTAAAAATCTAGTTATTATCCCTTTTCCTTGGTTATTCAGTGAGCCTCTAATTAAACTAATTATTATTCCCAATATTATATACACAGCCCAGAAAGTAACTACATACACTACAAAATAACGATCTTTATCTTTAGAAAGATTTAAAAAATCTATAACTGTTGGAGTATATTTTTTAGCTATAATAAAGTTTATTACCACTCCAAATATCGCTATAAACTCTACAAATAATCCATTCTTAAATCCATATAATAATGAAAAGAGAATAACTACTCCTATTGCTATATCTAAATACATCTCATCACCCTTTTTAATTTTCTACAACTTTTACCCATAAAGCTTTTAAATACAAAGTTTCAGGAACATGAAGAATCCATGGATGATCTTCAGGTTGGTAGTTTATCCCTATAACTTGAAGTAATTTCCCATTTTTAGAAGCTGCCATTCTTGTTACTTCTATTAAATCTTGAAGTGAAATATGGTAAGCACATGTTATAATTCCTAAAATTCCATTATCAGATAAAAGTTTAAAGCTATCATCACATAGATCAAAGAAGAAATCTCTTCCCTTATGAATATCTGCTTTTCTCTTAATCAATGAAGGTGGATCCAATGTAATTACATCAAATTTCTCCCCTCTTCCTACAAGAGTTTTAAGAAGTAGAAAAGCATCTCCCTCCATAGTTACAAAATCTCCTGTATACTCATTTAAAGCATAGTTCTCTCTACATAATTCTAAGGCATGTGGCTCTTTATCAATAGCAGTTACCTTTTTACATCCCTCTTTTAAAGCTGCCATTGAGAAACCACCACTACTTGAGAAAACATCTAAAAATCTTGTGTCCTTATTTAAATATTTTCTAATAAACTTTCTTGAATCTCTTTGATCTAGGAAGAACCCTGTTTTTTGCCCATCTATAATATCTATATTATATTTTAGTCCATTATCTTCCATTATTACTCTTTCAGGAATCTCACCAAAAATTACTCCTGTTTTTTGCTCTACTCCCTCAAGAGTTCTATTTTCAACATCACTTCTCTCATAGATTCCCTTTGGTTTCATAACCTTTTTAATACTATTTATAATCTCTTGTCTAAAAGCTTCCACTCCAGAGTTTCTAAATTGTACAGATACATATTTTTCAAATTTATCTATTATTAGCCCAGGGATTCCATCTCCCTCAGAGAAAAATGCTCTTACACAGTTAGTTTCATTAAAAAGATGCTCTCTCTTTTTATATGCTCTTCTAATTTTTTCAAGTATAAAGTTTTTATCTATCTTTTCATCTTTAGTTGTTAAAACTCTTACAAATGCTGATGTTGAATCTGTTACATACCCTCTTCCAACAAAAGCTCCATCGGCTGAGCAAACATCAACTACATCTCCATTTTTTATATCTCCAACAATAGTTTTTACCTCATCTTTAAATACATTTGGGTAAAAATTTACTATTTTTTTCTCTTTCCCACTTATTAAAATTACCTTTGCCATCTGCTCTCCTTTATCTTTTTATTAAATCTACACTTCCATTCTTTTTATACACTCTATAAACTCTTCTTCCAATCCCTGTTAAAATATCCCAAGTAGATTTATGAATAGAGTTTATCTCCTCTATTATATCATCTCTAATAACAATAGCCTCTGCTCCAATCTCTACCTTTTCTACAATAGAACTAGGAATTTTTACCATACACATATCCATACATATCTCACCGACTACTGGGCATTTTTCACCTTCTATTATAACATATGTTTTATTAGAAAACTCCTTTTTCATCCCATCTGCATAACCTATTGATAATGTAGCAAAACTCTCCCCTTTTTTTAGTTGAGCTGTTCTTCCATAAGAGATATAAGAATCCTCTTCTACAGTTCTAATTGACAGAACTCTAGCCTTTGCTGTAAATACTCTTTTAAACCCTTCTATTCTCTCATTTCCAAGCATACCATACATACATATTCCTGCTCTTACTAAATTTCCTGCATATCTATTATTGAAACGAAGTATTCCTCCACTATTTAATATATGAATATATTTTACTACATTTTCATATTTTTTGAAAATAGTAAACTTTTTAAGTTGTCCCTCAGTGTAATCAATAGATTCCTGACTCATACCATCAGCATCAGAAAGATGTGAATAGATACCAGTAATATTCATATTTTTCCCTATACACTCTTCTATTACTCTATCTCCCTCTTCTACGGTAAAACCTAGTCTTCCCATTCCAGTATCAATTTTTATATGAAATTTTACATTTAATCTGTTATCCTCTATAAATTTCAATTGTTTTCTACTACTTACTGTTATTTGAAAGTTCTCTTTATCTGCTACTAAAATTTCATCTTCAAACAACGATCCTAAAATTAAAATCTCATCTTCTATTCCACTTTTTTTTAATTCAAGTGCTTCATCTAATGAAGCTACCCCAAAAATCTTTACTCCAACCTCTGAAAGTTCCTTCGCTATCTTAACTGCTCCAAAACCATAACTATCAGCTTTTACCACTCCTAAAATTTTTTTACCCTCAACTAGTTTTTGTATTTTTCCTATGTTGTATTTTAAATTATCTATATCTATCTCTAGCCAAGTTCTCATTTTTATTCCCTTCTTTATCTATATGTGTAAAATTTTAGAGGGCGACTTTAAATTTTATCATTCTCAGTTGCCCTCTTATATTATATATTAATTTTTATATTTAGACTAATATTTTCTCTTCATTTTCTTTTTTTGTTTCTTCTTTGAAACTATTAAACCCTTTATTTGGTCCTTTTTTATTTTTATCGAAAATATAAACTAAAGGTGTTGCTATAAATACTGAACTGTATGTTCCAGCTAAAATTCCTATTAATAGAGTCATAATAAATGTTTTTAAGCTATCTCCACCAAAAACAAGAATTGCTATAATAGCAAATAAAGTTGTTACTGATGTATTTAAAGATCTTATCATAACTTGATTAACACTCTTATCTAGACATTGTTCAAAAGTTCCTCTATTTTTACGTTTCATATTTTCTCTTATTCTATCAAAAACTACTATTGTATCGTTGATTGAATATCCAAGAATTGTTAGTATTGCAGCTATAAATGGAGTATCTATCTCATAACCTAAAAGTGCTATAACCCCAATAGCTATTATTAAGTCGTGGAATAGAGCTGCTACTGCTGCAACAGCAAATGTAAATTCAAATCTAAATGTTATATATAGAATTATTAAAACTGCTCCTATACTTAAAGCTAAAATTGCAGATGTTTTTAATTCCTCTCCTACACTTGCCCCTACTTTCTCCTCTTTATTGATTTCAAAGTTTCCTATTTTTTTTAAATTATCAAGTACTTCTGTTTTTTCACTTTCTTTTAATTCAGGTGTTCTAATGATAACTGTATTATCTTCTGAAATTTGAACTTTTCTACTATTAGGATTAACTTGATGTATAGTTTTAGCTATCTCATCTAAATTGTTGTTGATTTGATTTAAAGTTATACTTTTTTCAAATTTTAATTGAAATAGGTTTCCACCAGAAAAGTCAATTCCATAATTTAATCCTTTAGCAAAGAAAACTACTAGAGAGACTATTAGGAAAACTGCTGAAATACCTAAAAATTTCTTACTATTTTTTATAATTTCTATTTGCATTATATTTTCCTCCTAACTCCAAATAGTTCTGGTTTATTTAATTTAAACATAGTTACAAATGTAACTAATAATATTTTAGTAATTGTAATAGCTGTAAACATTGATGCTAATGTACCTATTGTCAATGTTACTGCAAATCCTTTTACTGGTCCAGTTCCAAAAGTAAATAAGATAGTTGTTATTATCAATGTTGTTAAGTTAGAGTCAAATATTGCTACAAATCCTTTGCTAAACCCTGCATCTATTGCATTACGAATTGTATTACCTAATTTTAACTCCTCTTTTATTCTCTCAAATATGATAACATTAGCATCTACTGCCATTCCTGCTGATAAAATAAGTCCTGCTATACCTGGAAGTGTCAATGTTGCATCTATGAAATTTAAAGATCCAAAAGTTATAAGTCCAAATATAATAAGTGCTATATCTGCTACTATTCCTGGAAGTCTGTAGAATATAAGCATAAATATACCAATTAGAGCCATAGCAAACATAGCTGCTTGTTTACTTTGAGCTATTGATTCATCTCCAAGTGATGCCCCTACTGTTCTAGTTTCTACAACTTCAGCTTTTACTGGTAAAGCTCCTGCATTTAAAAGAGTTGCTGTTGCTTTAGCCTCTTCTAAAGTGTAGTTTCCTGTGATAACTCCATTTCCACTAGGAATTTCAGAGTTGATCATAGGAGCAGTTTGAACTTTTCCATCTAGTGTAATTGCTAATTTTCTTCCTATATTATTTCTTGTAATTTCAGCAAATTTTATTGCTCCCTCTTGGTTCATTTCAAATTGAATTTGAGGTCTTCCTAAGTTGTCATGTGTTACATCTGCCTTTTTTAATGCTCCACCTGTTAAAAGAGTTTCCCCTAAAGTTCCATCTGGATTTTCAATTTTAAACTCAAGAAGTGCTGTTTTTCCTATCATATTAATAGCATCTTCAGTGTTGCTTATTCCTGGAAGTTCAATAATTACTCTATTACTTCCAGCTTTTTGAACTAATGATTCAGCTACTCCTAGCCCGTTTATTCTTCTATCTAATACCTCTATCAACCTATTCATAGCAGAGTCATCAATAGTTACTCCCTCTTCTGGAACAGCTTCAAGAACTACATATACTCCACCTTTTAGATCTAGTCCTAGTTTAGTTGGTTTAAAAAAGCTAAGCCATATAGCTCCTATTACTACAACTATAACAAGGGATAATCTCATCAGTAATTTTGATCCCATTTCTCCTCCCAAATTTATCTATTTTTTTGTATCTAAAAAAGTTTGTAAAATAATTGCTGCTGCTATTTTATCAACTACTTTTCTCTTTTCTAAAGCCCCTTTTTTATTAGCCTCATTTAACATTCTATCAGCTGATACAGTTGTCAATCTCTCATCTACCTCATATATTTCTAAACCTTCAATATTCTTTTTAAGTTTTTCTATATACTCTCTAACTTTCTCAGCTTGACGTTTCTCTGTTCCATCTAAACTTTTAGGAATCCCAACTACTAAAGATTTTGTATTCTCTTGTTCACATAACTCCTTTATCCTTTGGACAGACTTAACTTTTTTTCTATTTATTACTTCTAGGGGAGTAGCAACTATCCCCATAATATCAGATTTTGCTACTCCTATCCTTACATCCCCTATATCTAAGGCAATATATTTTTTATACATATCTTACCTCTTATAAAGATTTTCTTAATGTTTCTCTTACTGCTTCTAAAGCCTCTGCTACTTTAGTAGTGTCTTTTCCTCCTGCTTGAGCAAAGTCAGGTCTTCCACCACCATTTCCTCCAGTTATTTGAGCAGCTTCTTTTACAAGATTTCCAGCTTTTACTTTAGAGATAGTGTCTTTTGTTACCCCTGCTGCAAATATAACTTTATCATCCATTGAAGATGCTAAAACTATAACAGCATTTGTCATTTTTTCTTTTCCTAAGTCAATGAATTTTCTTAATTCATCAGCTGTTTTGCTCTTGAATGCTTTTAATACAACAGTTGTTCCATTGATTACTTCAGCATTTTCTTTTAAGAATGAAGATTCTACATAAGTAAGTTTATCTTTTAGAGATTCAATCTCTCTTTCATTTTCTTTTAAAGCTTCTACCATTTTTTCTACTCTTTCTAGTAGATTTACTTCATTAGCTTTTACTGTTTTTTGAATTTGAACTAGAAGTGCTTCTAATTTTTGTACAAATTCAAATGCTCCTTTTCCTGTAACTGCCTCTATTCTTCTGATTCCAGCAGCTATTCCACTTTCACTTTCAATTTTGAAAAGTCCAATTTTTCCAATGTTATCTATGTGAGTTCCTCCACAAAGTTCAATAGAGAATCCTTCTACATTAACAACTCTTACTATATCTCCATATTTATCTCCAAATAGTGCAGTAGCTCCAGCTTTTTTAGCTTCATCCATAGTCATATTTTTTACAGATACTTCTATTGCTTCAGCTATTTTACTATTTACTATCTCTTCAACTTTTAAGATCTCTTCTGGAGTCATTGCTTCATAGTGATTAAAGTCAAATCTTAATCTTTCTCCATTTACAAATGATCCAGCTTGTTGTACATGAGATCCTAAAACTTCTCTTAATGCTTCATGTAATAAGTGAGTAGCAGTATGGTTTTTAGCAGTTGCAACTCTATTTACTTCATCTACTTCTAATAGGTACTCTTCTCCTTCAATAGCTTCTCCTCTTACTACTTCAACTGTATGAGTGAAAATTCCCTTTTGTTTTTGAACATCTACAACTTTTCCTTCAAAGTTATTTCCTGAAATAACTCCAAAGTCTGCTGCTTGTCCTCCAGACTCTCCATAGAAAGGAGTTGTATCAAATATCATAAGTTTTTTACCATCTTTTCCATCTCTGATACTTAATAGTTTTCCTGTATCTTTTAGAGTTTCATATCCAGTAAAGTTAGTTACCCCATATTTATCATAGAATTCTTCTATAAAGCTATCTTGTCCTTTTTCCATTACTACTTCTCTAGCAGCTTTTGCTCTCTCTTTTTGCTCTTGCATCTTAGCTTCAAACTCATCTTTTGATACTTTAATTCCTTTTTCTTCACAGATCTCCTCTGTTAATTCATAAGGGAATCCATATGTATCATATAGTTTAAATGTTACCTCTCCAGTTAAGCTATCTTTTCCATCTTTTTTAGCATTTTCAATCTCTTGATTTACAAGTTGCATTCCTTGATCTAGTGTACGAGAGAATTTTTCTTCCTCAATTTTAACTACTTTCTTAATGTGAGCAATATTTTCTTTTAAATCTGGATATGCTTCTCCCATGATTTCTACTACTTTATCTACCATTTTATATAGGAATAGTTCTGATTGTCCTAATAATCTTCCATGTCTTACTGCTCTTCTTAAAATTCTTCTAAGAACATATCCTCTTCCTTCATTTGATGGAATTACTCCGTCATTTACTAAGAAAGTTACTGCTCTTGAGTGGTCAGTTATAACTTTTAGTGAGAAGTTTTCTTCGCTATCTCTTCCATATTGGCTATTTGTTAATCTTGCAGCTTCTTCAATTAATGGGAAAAGAAGATCTGTTTCAAAGTTATTTGATTTTCCTTGTACCATAGCAGCTATTCTTTCAAGTCCTGCTCCAGTATCGATGTTTTTCTTAGGTAGTGGTTGTAAGCTTCCATCTTCCATTCTATTCCATTCAGTAAATACTAAGTTCCAAATTTCTATGAAACGGTTATCTGTTCCTTCATCTCCAAGTTTAGAGTTTTCATCTCCTCCGTAAGCTGGTCCTAAGTCAACGTGAATTTCTGAACATGGTCCACAAGAACCTGTTGGTCCTGCTGCCCACCAGTTTTCATCTTCCCCAAGTCTTACAAGTCTTTCTTTAGGGAAGTTACATTTTTCTATCCAAATTTTTTCTGCTTCATCGTCAGTTGTAAATACAGATACCCAAAGTTTGTTTTTATCTAATTTTAATACTTCAGTAACAAATTCCCAAGACCATACTATTGCTTCTTCTTTAAAGTAATCTCCAAAAGAGAAGTTTCCTAACATTTCAAAAAATGTATGGTGTCTAGCTGTTCTTCCTACATTTTCAAGGTCGTTTGTTCTGATACATTTTTGATATGTTGTTACTCTTGGATATGGTGCTTCTTTTTGTCCTAAGAAGTAAGGTTTAAAAGGTACCATTCCTGCTACTGTAAGTAATAGTGTTGCATCATCTGGAATTAGAGATGCACTTTCAAAGTGCTTATGATTTTTAGCTTTAAAAAACTCAATAAACTCTTTTCTAATTTGATTTCCTGTTAACATGTTTTTCCTCCAAATATTTAAAATTTAATCTAATTTAAATTTTTCTCCTAAGTAAATTTTTCTAGCAGTTTCATTATCAGCTATCTCCTGTGGAGTTCCACTGATAAGAACCTTACCATTTGCCATTATATAGGCTTTTTCTGTTATTCTCAAAGTTTCTCTTACACTGTGATCTGTTATTAAGATTCCAAGTCCTCTATCTCTAAGGTATCTTATTATCTGTTGAATATCCTCTACTGCTATTGGGTCTACCCCAGCAAAAGGTTCATCTAGTAGAATAAAACTAGGGTTATTAGCTATTGTTCTAGCTATCTCTATTCTTCTTCTCTCTCCCCCAGACAATGAGTAACCTAAAGATTTTCTCACATGTGTTAACTTAAACTCTTCCATTAACTTCTCTATTATAATTTGTTGCTCTTTTTTAGCCATACCCTTCATCTCAAGTACAGCTGCTATATTCTCTTCAACAGTTAAATTTCTAAAAACTGATGGTTCTTGAGCTAGATAACCTATTCCCATATTTGCTCTTTTAAACATAGGATATGCTGTAACATCCACATTATCACAATATACTGTTCCAGTTTCTGGCTTTATTATCCCAGTTATCATATAGAAAGTTGTAGTCTTTCCTGCACCATTTGGTCCTAAAAGTCCAACTACCTCTCCCTTATTTACTTCAAGGCTTACATTGTCCACAACTGTTCTTTTCTTATAACTTTTAGTAAGATTTTGAGCTATTAGACTTTTCATAATTCCCCCTTATTGATTTTTATGGTTGATATATACATGCCCTTTAGCTTTTAATTTTTTAGTGTTCATGTTATATATTGCCTCATCTGATTCTACTACTGATTCTGCATTTTCTATTTTTACATTTCCTATTAAATCAAGTATTCCTGTTTTTTGTCTAGCTATTCCCTTATCTGCTGTTATTACAGTTTTTCCTTGATCTTTATTAATATTTTCAATATAAACATCTCCAATAAGAGTTGCAGTATCATTATTCATATTTATTTCAGCAATATCAGAAGTTATTATAATATCTCCATTATCTTTATCTTTTACAATCATCTTTGTATTATCTCTTGCAAAAATAAGATTTCTTTCAATATCAGCTTCTATATAATCAGATTTTAAAGTTTTATCCTCTTGAATAAATACAGCATTTTTCTTAATTTCACTTCTTATTGCCTTATACCCATCTGCATCTTTTTTAAAGTAAACTCTTGCAAAATCTCCAGAAAAATCTGTTCTCTTACCATCATAATTTGTATGTCCTTTAGCATTTCCAATAAAGTCCATTCTCATTTCATGTAGATTTCCATCTGCTTTATCAGCTACAAATTTATCTCCACTTTTAGAAGTTATATCAGCTTTATTACTCTTAAAGATTCCATTTTTATTATCAAAAGTTCCACTGTTACCTTTTATTGTAAACTCATCATAGAATACTGTATATGGTTCTTTTGCTGTAGCTAATTCACTATTCAAATTATAGTCTAACTTATTTCCCTTTAAAGTTGTTTCAGGAGTTTTTATTACACTGTTCTTTCCAAACTCTATTCTATTTTCTTTTGTAAAATACTTTACTAGAGAACTTGTTATATCTGTATCCTTATTCTTTCCTTTAAAATCTTTTCCAGTAAAGATCTCTCTCTTAATATCGTAAGTTCCATTTGACATAGTTCCAGAAGTTAATTTGTCTTTACTTTCAAAATCTATCTTTTCAGGAATATAAACTTTCTCCTCTTTTAAATTATACTTTCCTCTAGCAGATTTTGCTATAATTTTTTCACTTGTTATTACAAGATTACCTACAATCTCAACTGAATTATCCTTTTGGAAAAGAAGTTTATCTCCAGTTACAGTAGTTCCATTATCTGTATTTTCAAAGAATATGTTACTTTGTAACTCCCCTGCTCCTGTTTTATTATTATAAGTTAAATTATTTCCACTTGCTTTGAAATTACTTCCTAAAGCATTAATTACCCCATTACTTAAAAGATTTCCTGTATTTTCATCATAGTCAGCACCTTTTCCTACAAATTCAATACCATTTTTAAGTTGAGTAACCTTATAATCTGCTGGTGTTGTAACTTTTCCTGTGCTACCATCATAATTAATATCACTGCTTTCAACTCTATAATCTTCATTTTCAAAAACAGCATTATCTTTTATCTTATATATCTTAATTTCACTATTAAAGTCTAATCTATTTCCCTTTGCACTTTGCTTTTTAATCTTATCAATTACCTTTCCATTTATAACATAACCATCTTTTGTTATATTATTAAAATAGAATTTCTCTCCTGTGCTATCATATTTTAAACTTCTAAAGTCATATTTTTTATCTGCAAATGCCTCTTGAGTTTCATTGTTATATCTAAACTCTCTACTTCTTAGCTCTCCGTTATTTGAAACATATAATAGATCTTTTTTCTCTCCATAAGCTGTTATAAACTTAGTTTTATTATCATAAACTATCTTATCAGCATTAAGTTTTTCTCCCTTTGTAGAAGTTACAATTACATTTCCATATAACTCTAGTTTTTCACTATCTATATTATATATTCCCTCTGCTCCCTCAAAAGAGTAAACTCCATTTGATCCTTTAACTTTTCCATAGAACTTAACAATATTACTATTGGCTTCTTTTTCAATTCTATCTACATATATTGTATATCCAGATGTTTCTATTACCACATTTTTAGAGATTTTTAATGCCTCAACTCCATCTTGATACCAAAGGCTTTCTCCTGATAGCTTTACCCCATCATATGTTATAGAAAATGGTTCCCATGCCTCAAGAACTTTATCATCTACAAAGTATTTAAGATTTTTAAAATCTCCATCTACTTCTTGATCTTTTTCATCTACTCCTGAAACAGATATATTTCCTGAAAGTACAACTATCTTATTAGCGTCACTATATTTTCCAATATCCCCTTTTAGTTTTAATCTCTCATTTTCTAGAACAACATCATCTTTTATCTCTATATAACTCATTTTACTATCTGTAGTAAAGTTTTTACCAGATATTTTAATCTTTTTTTCCTCATTAAAAGCTGATACTCCTGTATTTGAAGTTATCTCATCTTTTAATTTCTCATAGTTTGCTGAATCTGTGTTAAACTTCCAACCATTAGGACTTATTCCTAAAATATTATTTTTCAATGCTAAGTTTCTAACTTTATCAATGAAAACATTGTCCCCACTTATTACCATATCTTTTACTAGAGCCTTTGCTTTTTCAAAGTCAGTTTCTTTCTCATCAATATAATCTATCTGCTTAGCAGCTTCAACATGATAATCTTCACTTTCATAAGTAACATTTGTAGTTTCAATAGCCTTTTTTAAATCTGAAAGATCCTTTTCCTCTTTAAAATAATTAAGATATCCTAAAATTATTACAACTGCAAAAATAATCATATAGATTTTCTTTTTATTCATAATCTAACTCCTATTTAATATTTTTTTCAGTTCATTAAGTTTCATCAATGCTTCTAAAGGAGTCATACTATTAGGATCTAACTCCTCTAAAACCCTCATTACTATCTTTTGTTCCTTAGTTATCTCTTTACCTTTTAAACTATTTTTTTCACTTTCATTATCTTGCTTTTCAACTTCTGGAGTTCCAAAAAGTATAAGTTGTTCTCCTTGAAGTTTTTTCTCAATAATCTCTTTTCTCTCTTCAAGATTTTTCAAGACACTTTTTGATCTATCCAATATCTCTTTTGGCAGTCCTGCTAATCTTGCAACCTCTATTCCATAAGATTTATCTGCTCCACCTTTTACAATCTCTCTTAAAAAGACTATCTCATTTTTATTCTCTTTAACTTCAATTCTAAAGTTTTCAGCTCTATCTAACTTGTCTTCTAATTGAGTTAATTCATGGTAGTGTGTAGCAAATATTGTTTTAGCTCCTATTCTCTCATGTATATACTCAGTAATAGCTGTAGCTATTGAGATTCCATCAAAAGTTGAAGTTCCTCTTCCAATCTCATCTAAGATTATGAATGATCTATCAGTAGCACTATTTACTATATTTGCCACCTCACTCATCTCTAGCATAAATGTAGATTGTCCAGTAAGTAGGTCATCACTTGCCCCTACCCTTGTAAATATCTTATCTACTAATCCTATTTTAGCATAATTTGCTGGAACATATGAACCTATATGTGCCATAATTATTATTAAGGCTACCTGTTTCATATATGTAGACTTACCTGACATATTTGGACCAGTTAAAATTATCATCTCACGTTTATCATCAAAGACTATATTATTTTTAACAAACTCACCACTAGGAATAAGCTTTTCAACTATTGGGTGACGTCCTGCTATTATTTCAATATCCTTTCCATCATGTATTTCAGGCTGAATATACGAATTTTTTATAGCTATATAAGCAAAATCTGTAACTACATCTAAGTATGATATTTGATAAGCTAAGTCTTGTAAGATATTTTTATATTTTTTTATCTCATAAGATACCTCTTTAAATAGTTGATACTCTAAATTTTCAATCTTATCCTTAGCATTTAATACCTTTTCCTCATATTCTTTTAGATCTGGTACAATATATCTTTCAGCATTTGCTAAAGTTTGTTTTCTTATATAATCTTCAGGAACAAGATGTGCATTTGCCTTTGTAACTTCAATAAAATATCCAAATACCTTATTGTATTTTATCTTTAATCCTTTTATTCCTGTTCTTTCTCTTTCTCTATTTTCTATCTCTAAAATATAATTTTTTCCATCTTTTGAAAGTCCATGTAGCTCATCTAACTCACTACTATAACCAGCTTTTATTATTCCACCCTCTCTTATTGAAAATGGTGGTTCATCTACTATTGTTCTTTCAATTAGATTATATATATCAATTAACTCTTTTACCTCTATTGCAAAAATAGGGTTTCCGTTTAAAAGTTTCAATATCTCTAAAGAGTTTTTTATAGAATATTTTAATGCAACTAAATCTCTTCCATTTTCAGTTTCAAGAACAAGTTTACCTATTATTCTTTCTATATCATAGATATTTTTTAACTTCTCTCTAATTTCCTCTCTCAATAAAACATTTTCTATAAAAAATGCCACATTTTTTTGTCTTGCTTGAATCTTTTCTACATCTAAAAGTGGATTTTTAATAAATTTTTTAAGAAGACGGCTTCCCATAGAAGTCATACACTCATCCATTACCCATAATAGAGTTCCTGCTCCACTTTTATCTCTATAATTGTCTATAATGTCAAGATTTTTTTGAGTTGTTATATTTAACTCCATAACATTTTCACTACTTGTATAAACTATATTATTAACTGGTAATTCTTTTCCCTTTTGTAGTTCCACTGCATAATCTAAGACTGTAGCTGATACTGTTGATGCCAATTTTTTATCTTGCATTCCAAAACTATCTAAAGATACTATATTGAAGTATTTTTTTAGAAAATCCTCTGATTTTCTCTTTTCTAAAACTCTATTTAGATTTACATTGTTTAAAGAGTTGTGTTTTTTTAACTCCTCTGCATATCTATCATAAGTTTTTTCATCTAAAAGTATCTCTTTAGGAGCTAATTTATTAATCTCTCCTAAAAGTTTAAATATTATATCTTCACTTTGAAATTCACTAGCTTTAAACTCTCCAGTAGTAATATCCATATAGGCAATAGCCCCTCTATTTCCATCTATTTTAATTCCCATAAGGTAGTTATTACTTTTCTCATCTAGATACTCAGTATCAATTACTGTACCAGGAGTAATTACTCTAGTTACCTCTCTTTTAACTATCCCTTTAGCTGTTTTAGGGTCCTCCACTTGCTCACAAATAGCCACTTTATATCCTTTATTTACAAGCTTAGCTATATATGATCCTACAGAGTGATAGGGAACTCCTGCCAATGGTACATCTTGATCTTTTTCTCTATTTCTACTTGTCAGTGTCAATCCTAACTCTTTTGATGCTATTACTGCATCTTGAAAAAACATTTCATAAAAATCTCCAAGTCTAAAGAAAAGAAGGCTATCTTTATTTTCTGCTTTTATCTCTTTATATTGCTTCATTAAAGGTGTTTCTCCAGCCACTCTCTCAACTCCTTAAATATTTTCAAGTTCTCTATTTTCTATCTCTATATAATCTTCAGGCTGAATATTTTCCTTAACTTTTTCTAAAAGAGAGATTATTTCATCATAACTATCTGTATGATTAATTCTATCTTTAAATTCAGCACTTTTTCTAATTCCTTTCAAATACCAACATAGATGCTTTCTAAGTTCAAATATAAATGGTCTCTCTGGATGCTCTATTTGAGTTCTTCTAGTATGCTCTATTGCCATATCTACTTTTTCCTCTGGTGTCACAAGGTGCAAAACTTTTCCATATTGGAAGTACTCTCTTATATCTCTTATTAACCAAGGGTTTCCAAAAATTCCCCTTGCTAACATAATTCCATCTACTCCTGAAAAATCTACTCTCTCTTTGGCATCTTCAGCAGTAAATATATCTCCATTTCCTATTACTGGGATGTTTACACTCTCTTTTACTTGCTTTATAATACTCCAATCAGCTTTTCCAGTGTACATCTGCTCTCTAGTTCTTCCATGGACTGTTATA
Organism: uncultured Fusobacterium sp.; assembly: GCA_900543175.1. Lineage (GTDB taxonomy): Bacteria > Fusobacteriota > Fusobacteriia > Fusobacteriales > Fusobacteriaceae > Fusobacterium_A. The sequence continues at coordinate 720 of UQQO01000018.1, read as the reverse complement.
TGTTTACATCCTACCTCTTCAGCTATTTTAGCTATTTCAACAGGATTTTTTGACTCTTTATAACCTGCTCTTATCTTTATTGAAAGATCTGTACTATCATTTAAAGCACTTCTTACCTCTGAAAGCATAGCTCTTACATGTTCAGGATTCTCCATTAAAGCTGCCCCATAACCATTGTTTACAATTTTTTTCATAGGACAACCAGAGTTTATATCTATATGTTTTACTCCTAAACTTTCAACAAATTTGGCACTTTCAACCATTTTTTTTATATCTTTACCGAAAAGTTGAACAGAGTCTCCCTCTCTCAATCTAAGTATAACTTTTAAAGTTTTTTCACATGCTACTTCTAAAGCATTTATACTTACCATCTCTGTAAATAGTAGATCTGGCTTAAATTCTTTTAGTATTCCTCTATATGTATAATCTGTAACTCCTGCTATTGGTGCAGTATATATTTTTATCATAAATTATTTTCCTCCGATATCATTAAAAAGGTATCTCAATCTAAAAATTTTACCATATTTATAATATTTTTTCAATACAACAGAGGATATTCAATATTTTTTTATCAATTTTTTTATTAAACTATAGTTTATCTAACTAAGCTAAGTTATCTAGCACATCGCTAGGTTTTGACAAAGTACCTTTGTATTTGGCGATTCTTAGTCAAGTTAAGTTATCTCTATTCTTTTTTAACATCAATTTGACTCCATGTCA
>UQQO01000017.1 GCA_900543175.1 uncultured Fusobacterium sp. | reverse complement strand
GAGAAGGTGGAAGAACAGTAGCTTCTGGAGTAGTTGCTGAAATCACTAAATAATTAATTTAGTAATTAACCTTACTTGAAGGCAGAAGGGAGCAGAAAATTTCTGCTCCCTTTTTTTAAAATTACAGGAGAAATAATGGAGTTTTTTACAAAATTTTTTGAAAAAATAAGCACATTAGAGCTAATAATATTGTTTGCAGCTTATTTTTTAGGAATAAAATTTCCTGATTGGGATTTTAAATTGAAACTGAAGCATAGAAGTATTCTTACTCATAGTCCTTTAGCTCTATTATTTTTAATAAGAATTTATGAACAGGATCAAAATGAAGTATTTAGATATTTTTTAATTGGCTTTGCAATAGCATTGGCATTACACTTTATTTTTGATCTTTATCCTAAAGGATGGGGTGGAGGTGCACTTTTAAAAATACCTATTTTAAAAATAAGTTGTACACCACAGATAACAAGAATTCTTCTAATTTTGTTCATTGTTCTATGTTCTATTATAGCAGTAGGATATACTAAAAATACGATGGAATTCATATGTATTTTCTCTTTGGGAGTATTTACTATATTAAAAGATATGAAAAAAGAGGGAAAATTATTGAGACCATTTTTCTCATATACTTTTTTTCTTATAATTATAGGGTGTATAAAATACAAAGAGGTATTGGAACAAATATTAAAAGGGAAAGATCTTATTATTGAAAGTATCAGTAAATTTTTTTAATATAATTTTTTTCCTTTTCTTGACAATAATGTGTATAAAATAATATAATTTATAGAGAATATAAATATTTGAAAGGAGAAACAAATGAAAGATATTAAAATTCTAGAAGAAAAAGCTAATAGTATCAGAAAATCTATAGTAAAAATGATCTGTGAAGCTAAATCAGGACATCCAGGAGGATCATTATCTGCAACAGATATATTGACAACTCTATATTTTTCAGAAATGAATATAGATCCTGCAAATCCTAAGATGGAAAACAGAGATAGATTTGTTCTATCAAAAGGGCATGCAGCTCCTGCACTATATGCAACATTAGCAGAAAGAGGATACTTTGATAAAGAACTTCTTATGACATTAAGAAAATATGGTTCTATTCTTCAAGGGCATCCAGATATGAAAAAAGTACCAGGAGTAGAAATTTCAACAGGATCATTAGGACAAGGGTTATCTGTAGTTAATGGAATGGCTTTAAATGCTAGAATTACTGGAGAATCTTACAGAACATATGTAGTACTTGGAGATGGAGAAATTCAAGAGGGACAAGTTTGGGAAGCAGCAATGACAGCAGCTCACTACAAACTTGACAATGTATGTGCTTTCCTAGACTTTAACAATTTACAAATCGATGGAAATGTAGATAAAGTTATGGGAGTTGAGCCAGTTGATGCTAAATGGGAAGCTTTTGGTTGGCATGTTATAAAAATAGATGGACACAACTTTACAGAAATTTTAAATGCTTTAGAAGAAGCTAAAAATGTAAAAGGAAAACCAACTATTATCATAGCTAAAACAATAAAAGGTAAGGGAGTTTCATTTATGGAAAATGTATGTGGATTCCATGGAGTAGCTCCAACAGCAGAAGAAACAGAAAAAGCATTAGCTGAATTAAATAGCAAATAATCTATAAGGAAGATCCAGGAGGGAGTAATCAATGAGTAAAAAGGCTACAAGACAAGCTTATGGAGAAGCTTTAGTAGAACTTGGAAAAATAAATAAAGATATCGTAGTTTTAGATGCAGACTTAACTAAATCTACAAAAACTAGTATGTTTCAAAAAGAATTTCCAGAAAGACATTTTAATGTAGGTATTGCAGAAGCTGATCTTATGGGAACAGCAGCAGGACTTGCAACTTGTGGAAGAATCCCATTTGCCTCAACATTTGCAATGTTTGCAGCAGGAAGAGGATTTGAACAAATAAGAAATACAATAGCATATCCAAAACTAAATGTAAAAATAGCTCCTACACATGCAGGAATCTCTGTAGGGGAAGATGGAGGATCTCATCAATCTATAGAAGATATAGCTATAATGAGAGCTATACCAGGAATGGTAGTACTATCTCCAGCAGATGCTGTGGAAACTAAAAAAATGGTATTTGCAGCAGCAGAATATGAAGGACCAGTATATATCAGAATGGGAAGACTAGATGTAGAAACTATATTTGATGAAGAAACTTATGATTTCCAAATTGGAATAGCAAATACAGTTAGAGAGGGAAATGATGTTACAATAGCTGCAACAGGACTAATGACTTATGAAGCAATAAAAGCAGCAGATATTCTTGCACAAGAGGGAATCTCTGTAAGAGTAATCAACGTTGGAACAATCAAACCTCTAGATGGAGAAACAATATTAAAAGCAGCAAAAGAAACTAAATTTATAATAACAGCAGAAGAGCACTCTGTTATTGGTGGTTTAGGATCTGCAGTATCAGAATTTTTATCAGAAGTATATCCTACTAAAGTTAAAAAACTAGGAATCTATGATAAATTTGGACAAAGTGGAAAGGCTGCAGAACTTTTAGAAAAATATGAGCTTACAGCAGCTAAATTAGTAGCTATGGTAAAAGAGAATATGTAGTTTTATATTAATTAAGGCTGACTTTGAACTATATTAAGGTAGATTTTAGTCAGCCTTAAATTTTGTTGAGAGAATTTTTAATGATGGAGTGGATATGAATAATAATTTGATGATGAGAATTGAAAAAAATAGTTATACTAAACATAGAACTAAAATAAAAAAGAAAACATTTATTCTTTTAGTTATATCCTTTATCATTTTAAATTTTTTCTTATCAGTTTTAATTAATATATCTTCAGTGAATAAAAAAATTGATAACAGCTATTTTTTTACAGCTGATTTGAAAAGTGAGTTAAAAGAAGAGGAAAAAAACAGGATAGAGGTAGAAATTTTAGGATTAGATGGAGTGAAAAAGGTTAGATATCTATCTAAAGAGGAAGCTTTTAAAAATCTTCAAACTCAATTAGATGTAGCTATACCTAAGGGAGAAAATCCGCTATCAGATTCTTTGTTAATATATTTTAATAAATTAGATGATGCAGAGAAGATACAAGAGAACTTAGAAAATAATCAAAATATTAAGGAAGTATTTGTAGATGCAGCTTTTATAAGTTATCAAGAGAGAGAAAAGAAATTCTATAACCTTCTTTTTGCTATGATAATGATATTTTTAGTAGTTCCTTCAATTTTAGGAATCTACTATATTTTCTATAATGCTGTGGCAATAGATTTTTTAAACTATAATGATATTATCCCAGATGATAGAGTAAATTCAAAAAGAGCTAAAAAAGTAAATCTTCTTCCATTTAGTGGAGCAGCTTTAATGGGAACCTTGATATTTTTTAATGTTTATACATATTTTAGAGAAGAGATAATCGAGATAAGTAGTAAATTTCTTATTCTTAGCATAGGAGAGATATTTATTGTACAAGTTTTAGCAATAATAGCTATAAATATGGTAATTTGGATAAATCCTTTAAGACTTAGAGTTCTTTTTAAGGAGGAATCTTGAAAAGAGTAGTTCTGTTTTTTATGATTTTTAGTGTTTTAGCTTTTTCAGATAGTGTCACAGATATGAAAAAGAAAGTAAAAAATATAGAACATCAAATTAACCAAAAAAACACTAGAATAAAAACAATAGATGTAGAAAAACAAAAAATTCAAAAGCAGATTAAAGATATAGAAGAGGATATTGTAAGAATTGAAAAAGATAGGGAAAAGACAGTTGAAGAGATAAAAACTGTATCTAAAAATATAGAGTATGGAGAGAAAAATTTAGATGTCAGCTCTGATGTAATGAAAAGAAAAAAGCTTGAGTATAAGGCTAAGCTTATAGCTTGGAATAGGTACTCTTGTGATAAAGATGATTTTAGCAATCAACCTCTTATGAGGAAGAATTTTAAAAATCTTCTACTTGGAGATTTGAAGAAGATGGAGTATATTCAATCTGTTCAAGTTGATATTAAGACAGTAAAGAAAGATATTGAGAGAGAGAAGATAAAGCTTAGTAATCTTAGAAACAAACTAGCTCAAAATCTTAGAAATATTGACAGAATGAAGAAAGAGAAAAATATACTTATAGCTAAGTTAAACAATGAGAAATCAACACATGTAAAAACTATTAGTAAACTTCGTAAAGAGAAGGAGAGAATAGAAAAGCAGATAAAACAAATTATCGTAACAAGAACAAAAACAGATACAAAGGTAGTAAATAAAAGTCAAGCTTATTCAAAACTTGGTAAAACTTTAAAGCCAGTAGAGGGTAAAATTGTAGTGGCTTTTGGACAGGAGAAGGAAAAGGGAGTATCAAGTAATGGAATAGAGATAATGGCTCAAATGGGTAGAAAAGTAGTAGCTTCATCAGGTGGAAAGGTTATCTATGCAGATAACTTCCAAGGATTAGGAAAAGTTGTAATGATAGACTATGGATATAATATGATTGGAGTATATGGAAATCTGATCTCTACAAATGTAAAACTTAATCAAAGAGTAGAAAAAGGTGGAGAGATAGGAATCTTAGGGCTATCAACAGATGGAAAACCTAACTTATACTATGAAGTGAGATTTAATTTAAAACCTATCAACCCTGTTCCTATGTTTTAGCTAGGAGGAAGAAAGTGAAAAAAGTTTGCATTATATATAATACAGAAAAAGAGATAGCTCAAGAGTTGTATAGAGAGAGTGTAGAATATTTTCAAAAAAGAAATATAGAAATTTTAGATAATAATAGAGGTAAAGAGGCAGATTTTGCAGTGGTTATCGGTGGAGATGGAACGCTATTGAGAGCTTTTAAGCAATTTATCTTTAAAGAAAATTTCTATGTAATAGCTATAAATGCAGGAAGTTTAGGTTTTTTAACAGAGATAAAGAGAGAGAATATATTTGAGGAGTATGATAACTTTCTCAATAATAATTTTAAATATGAGACTAGATATATTTTAGAGGCAAAGATAAAAGAGAAAACTTACTATGCACTAAATGAGATTGTAGTTTCAAAATCTGGTATCACTTCAAGAGTTTTGAGAATAGCTTTTACAGCAAATGATGAGTATATGTGTACATATAAAGGTGATGGGGTAATAGTTGCAACTCCAACAGGATCAACAGCTTACTCAATGTCAGCAGGGGGACCAATCCTTAAATCTAGTATGAAAGCTATGGTGATAACTCCCATAGCTCCACACAATCTCAATACAAGACCTATAATTATAGGTGGAGATGAAAAGCTAAAACTTCAAATGGCAGACAAAGAACGTACTGGGCAAGTTATAGTTGATGGGCAAGTGAGTGAGGAGATAGATAGCAACACAACTATTGAGATAGAATACTCAAAGATGAGATTAAATCTTGTAATACCTAAGAACAGAAACTATTATAGTGTTCTTAGAGAAAAATTAAAATGGGGAGATAATCTATGTTAAGAGAGCTTAAAATAGAAAATCTAGCTATAATAGATGAACTTGATTTAGAATTTGGAGATGGGTTAATAGTATTAACTGGTGAAACAGGTGCTGGAAAATCAATTATTTTAAGTGGGATAAACCTTTTAATAGGGGAAAAAGCCTCTGTGGATATGATAAGAGATGGAGAGGATCATCTTTTAGCTCAAGGGGTTTTTGAAATTAATGAAGAACAGGCTGAGGAACTCTCAGCCCGTTTTGGTATTGATGTAGAGGATAATGAGGTAATAGTTAGAAGATACTTTGATAGAAATAGTAGAGGAAAAGTATATGTAAATGGAGTTAGAGTGTCTCTTACAAATTTAAAGGAGATAATGGGAACTCTTGTAGATATAGTTGGGCAATACTCTCATCAGATGCTATTAAATAAAAATAATCATGTTAGACTTTTAGATAAATTTCTAGGAGAAGAGGGAAAAGAGTTAAGAGGGAATATAAACAGGGTCTATTTAAAATATAAAGAGGTATCTAACAAAATAGATGAGATAGAAAAAAATAGACAGGAGGCTATTGAAAAAAGAGAGTTCTATGAGTTTCAACTGAATGAGATAAATAGAGTTGCTCCAGAAGTTGATGAGGATAATAGGTTAGAAGAAGAGTATAAAAAACTTTTTAATGCTGGAAAGATAAAGGATAAGATTTTAGATTCAAATATTCAACTTCGTGATGGAGAGGTGAATGCCCTACATTTTATCAATAACTCAAGAAGAAATATAGAGTCACTGTGTAAATATGGTGAGGAGTTTGAAGAGATATTGGAAAAGTTGGAGAAAGTCTATTATGAACTTGAAGATTGTATAGATATGTTAGATACTGCTGATAGAGATATTGATATAGATGAAAATAGACTTCAAAAGGTAATTGAAAGACTTGATCTAATAAATAAGATGAAGAGTAAGTATGGTGCTACAATAGAGGAGATCATAGAGTTTAGAGATAGTATAGCTGAAAAAATTAACTTATTAGAGGAAAATAGTTTTGAAGTAAAGAAACTTCTAAAGGAGAAGAAAGAGGCAGAGGAAGAGTATTGGAAGTTAGCTTTAGAACTTAGAGGACTAAGATTAAAGAAAGCTTTAGAGATAGAAAAACTTTTAGAACAAGAGTTGCAATTCTTAAAGATGGGAGATGCAAGGTTCCATATTGTAGTTGATAAAAATGAACATATGGGAAATAATGGCTCTGATTCAATAGAATTTTTGATCTCTACAAATATAGGGCAGGGAATGAAGCCTCTTTGGAAGATAGCCTCTGGTGGAGAGGTAAGTAGAATAATGTTAGCTCTTAAAGTTATTTTCTCAAGAGTTGACAATATCCCTATTTTAATCTTTGATGAGATTGATACAGGAGTTGGCGGGGAAACAGTAAGAAAGATAGCTGATAAACTTAGAGAGATAGGGGATCATGCACAGGTGGTTTCTATTACCCATTCTCCAGCAATAGCTGCTAGAGCACATGAACAGTTCTATATAAAGAAAGAGACAGTTAATAATAAAACTTCTACCACTGTAAAAAAATTAGATGCTAAGGGAAGAGTTGTTGAGATAGCTCGTATGTTAGCTGGGGAAAATGTAACTGAAGCTGTTTTAAAACATGCAGAGGAGCTTTTAAATGAGAGATAATATTGATTTTGTAGAGAAATTTTTCAGTGATGCTAGAGAAAATCAGAGATTTTCAGATAGCACTTTAGATATGTATAGTAGAGATATCAATGAGTTTAAAGAGTTTTTAGGAGAGAAGGATATTTTAGAAGTAAATAATGAGATTATCTTAAACTATATTGAAAGTTTAAAAGTTAGCTATAGTGATAGATCAATATATAGAAAAGTGAGTACATTAAAAACTTTCTATAAATATCTTCTTCAAAACAGGATAATAGAATCTCTACCAATTCAAGATATTCAACTTCCAAAACTGCAAAAATTTGTTCCTAAAGAGCTTGAACTTTATGAATTAAATATGATACTGGAGAAATGTGGAGATAGTTTTGAAGGAATAAGAGATAGTTTAATAATAAAATTGATTTATGAAACAGGGTTACAAATAAATGATATCTTAAATTTAACAAGAGATAGTTTAAAAAGATATGAATTTAAAAGTGTAGTTGTAAATAGAGGGAAAAATCTATTTTCAGAGCCAATATCTCAAGAGTTAGGAGATAGATTAAAAGAGTTTGTACATATAGTAGAGGAGGTTTTTCCAGAGAGTGAAAGAGTTTTTCCAGAGCTATCAAGGCAAAATTTTAGAGCAAGATTTATAGCCTATGGAAAAAAGGCAGGTATAGATCATGAAGTTTCTCCAAATATGATAAAAAAAGCTAATTCTCAATATAGAGAGAGTGAGGAAGGAAGAGAAATATTATTGGAGAAGATAAAAAAAGTATATTTAGAAATAGGAATAGGAGATGATTAATAGGTGAAAGCAGGATTTATTGCTGTTGTAGGGAGACCAAATGTTGGTAAATCTACTTTGATAAATAAGCTAGTATCTGAAAAGGTAGCGATAGTTTCAGATAAAGCAGGAACAACAAGAGATAATATAAAGGGAATTTTAAATCTAAATGATAATCAATATATCTTTATTGATACACCAGGGATTCATAAGGCAAAGCATCTATTAGGTGAATATATGACTAATAGTGCAATAAGAATTTTAAAAGATGTAGATGTAATTCTATTTGTGTTAGATGGATCACAAGAGATAAGTACAGGGGATCAATTTGTAATGGAAAGAGTTATGGAGGCAAAGAGAACTCCAAGAATCCTTGTTATAAATAAGATTGATAAGTTATCTGATGAAAAGTTAGCTGAGAAGAGAGAAGAAGTAAAGGCAAAACTTGGAGATTTTGATGGAGTTGTTGAGATATCTGGACAGTATGCCTTTGGACTTCCTAAACTTTTAGAGGCTATTGATCCATTTTTAGAAGATGGGATAAAATACTACCCAGATGATATGTACACTGATATTTCTGTGTATAAGATAATAACAGAGATTGTTAGAGAGAAGATTCTTCTAAAAACTAGAGATGAAATTCCTCACTCTGTGGCTATTGAGATACTTAATGTTGAAAGAAGAAAGAATGGAAGAGATAAATTTGATATTAATATCTATGTTGAGAGAGATTCTCAAAAGGGTATAATTATTGGGAAGAATGGAAAACTTCTGAAAGAGATTGGTATTGAGGCTAGAAAAGAGATTGAAGAGCTAATAGGAGAGCCAATATATTTGACTCTTTGGGTTAAAGTGAAAGAGGATTGGAGAAAGAAAAAACCATTCCTTAAAGAGTTAGGTTATGTGGAGGAGAAGTAAAAAGAAAATATTATTAGAATAGAAGCTCTAATTTCGATTAGGGCTTTTTTTGCATATTAATTCATTTTTTTTGAATGATTTTTACCCCAAAGAGAATAAGAGAGAACAAAAACCTTGAAAATTTCTGAAAAATCGTTTAGTATAGATATATTAAACAAAAGTAAAATTTAAGAAAACAATGAAGCAAGATATACATTGAAATAACCTAGAAAATATGATAGGATAAATCAGATTCAGTATACTAAGCTTTATTGTAAAGCACTAACTATTTAAAAATATTTTCTGAGGTCAAGGAGGGAAAAATGAGTTTAAGTAAAAAAGGACTAGTATTGGGAGCAATCTTAGGAGTAGTATTAGCAGGGTGTGGTAGTGAAGAAAAAGCAAGCAGTAAAAAAGTTGTAAAGACAATAATGAGCATGGATATAGATAGTTTAAATCCTTATAAGATGGTATCAAGTGGTACTGAAGAGATAATGATGAATGTGTTTGAAGGGCTTGTAATGCCAGATGTAGATGGAGGATTAATTCCAGCAGTAGCAAAGGATTATAAAATATCAGATGATGGATTAACATATACTTTTACAATTAGAGATAATATCAAATTTCATAATGGAAACCCTCTTGATGTAAAAGATGTTGAGTTTTCATTAAGAAAGATGTCAGGTAGAGAGGGAGACACTCCAGCTCAAGCTATGTTTGCAAATATAAAGGATATAAAGATAACTGGAGATAATGAGGTTACTGTTGAACTAAGTCAACCAGATTCAGCTTTTATCTATTCTATGACAGAGGCTATTGTTCCTGATGAAAATAGAGATTCACTAGATAAAAATCCAATAGGTACAGGGGCATTTAAAGTAGCTAGTTATGAAAAAGAACAAAAATTAACTCTTACTAAAAATGATGATTATTGGGGAGAAAAGGCAAAGATTGATGATGTAGAGGTATTTGTAACTCCAAATGCTGAGACAGCTTTCTTAAAACTGTTATCTGGTGAGATAAATATGCTACCTCGTGTTGATTCAAAAAGAGTAAATGAATTGAAAAACTTTAAAACAGTTTCAGGAGCTCAAAATACAGTTCAACTTTTAGCATTAAATAATAAATTTGAACCATTTTCACATAAAGAGGTTAGAGAGGCAATAAATTTAGCAGTTGATAAAGATGCTATAATAAAAAATGTAATGGGTGGACTAGGAATAAAACTTGAAACAAATATGAGTCCAATTATGAAAAAATACTGCATTGAAAATATAGGAGAAACTAGAGATATAGAAAAGGCTAAAGAATTATTAGCAAAGGCTGGATACTCAGATTTAACATTTACAGTTAGAGTTCCAAGCAACTATATAATGCATGTTAATACTGCTCAAGTAATAGCTGAGCAACTTAAAGAGGTTGGAGTTACTATGAATATTGAGACAGTAGAGTGGGCAACATGGCTATCAGATGTATATGGTGGAAGAAAGCATGAGGCTACAATAGTAGGGCTTACAGGTAAATTAGATCCATACTCAATTTTAAGAAGATATGTTTCTGACTATCCAAAAAATTTCTATAATTATAGCAATCCTGAATATGATAAGCTTATAGCTGAGGCTAAACTATCACCTGATGAAAATAAAAGAATTGAAAACTACAAGAAAGCTCAAGAGATTTTAAGAGAAAATCATGTAGCAGTATATATAATGGATCCTAAGCTAATAACAGCAATGGACAAAAATATTGAAGGATTTGTATACTATCCTTTATCATTTATTAACTTCGCTAAATTAAGCATTGGAGAATAAAGATGTTTTATTTAAAAAAATTTGTGAAAATGATATTTTCCATATTTTTAATAGGTACACTTTCATTTCTACTATTAGAGATGATACCAGGAGACCCAGCAGCATCGATATTGGGAGTTGAAAGCTCACCAGAGGATATTGAGTTATTGAGAGAGGCATTGGGATTAAATAAGAGTTTTTTTGCAAGATATTTAGATTGGGGTAAAGGGGTATTAGTTGGAGATTTTGGGAACTCTTTCAAATACTCTGAACCTGTAATAAAATTGATTTTAGAAAGATTGCCATTGACAATGGAGATAGCTTTAATCTCCATTGCAATAGTATTTTTAGTTTCTATTCCCCTATCATTTCTTTTGTATAAGATAAAGAATAAACATATAAAGAATTTTGGAGATTTTTTAGTGGGAATCTGTATATCTATTCCATCATTTTGGTTAGGTATAATATTTATGTTTGTTTTTGGTGTTATATTGAGATTATTTTCAGTAGGGTATAATAATAGCTTTACTTCACTACTTTTACCTTGTGCAGTGATAGCTATACCAAATATTGGAGTGATAACAAGATATATTAAGAGTAATCTTGAATATGAGATGAGGGAGGAATATATTAAATATCTTTTTGTTAATGGAATGAAGATGAAATGGTTAAATCTCTATATATTAAAAAATTCTATTTTACCAGTAGTTCCTTTAGCTGGAATGATGGTAATAGATCTTATTACAGGGATAGTTATAATAGAGCAGATTTTCTCTATTCCTGGAATAGGTAGACTTTTAATAACATCAGTTTTAACAAGGGATATTCCTTTGATACAAGGGCTTATTTTTTATACTTCAGTTGTTCTTGTGCTGATAAATTTCTTTATAGATATAATTTATTCTATAATAGATCCAAGAATTAAGGAGGAAAAATAGTATGAAGAGAAAATATATTGTTTTAATTCTTATACTTTTATTTTTAATACTATTTTTCTATCAAGATCCCTATGCAATAAATGATAATAAGATTTTAACTCCACCTGATTTAGAAAATATTTTAGGTTGTGACAATATGGGAAGGGATATTTTTAGTAGATTAGTTTTAGGATCTTTTTATACTTTATTGATAGCATCAGTTTCAGTTGCTCTATCAGTAATAGTAGGGACAATAATTGGAAGTATAGCAGGATATTATGGAAAATCTTTAGATTCTATAATAACCTCTTTTATAGAGGTAATAATAGCGATACCCTCAATTTTAATAGCCTTGGGAGTTATAATAGTTTTAAAAACAGGTTTTCTTTCTATGATAGTAGCAATATTTATAATCTATCTTCCAAGATGTGTAAATATGGTAAGGGGATTAGTAAAAAAAGAGAAAAATATGGAGTATGTAATAGCTGCTAAAACTTATGGAGTATCTAATATTAGAATAATCTTCTATCATATTTTGCCTAATATAATGAAATCTGTTTTAATAAGTTTTACAACAGGGTTTGCAGGGGCTATTTTAACAGAGGCAGGTTTAGGATATTTAGGTTTAGGAATACAACCACCATATCCTACATGGGGAAATATATTAAATCAATCACAATCATATTTTTTATCAGCTCCTTGGTTTACTATTGCACCAGGATTGGCTATAATATTTACAGTTTATCAGATGAATAAACTGGAAAAGAGAGGAAAAAGATTCTGATGATATTGAATATAGAGAAATTAAATTTAGAAATAGATGGAGAAAAACTTTTAAGAGATATAGATTTTCATATGGAAAAAGGTGAAGTAGTAGGACTTGTAGGAGAGTCAGGAAGCGGGAAAACTTTAACTACTAAATTTATTTTGGGAATTTTACCAGAACGTAGTATCATAAAATATGAAAAATTTGAAAAGAATTGCAAAATAGGTGCAGTATTTCAAAATGCTTTTATCTCTCTAAATCCTACAATTAAAATAGGAAGTCAATTAAAAAGACTCTATGAATCACATTATGGAACAAGCGAAAATTGGAAAGAAAAAGTGGTTTCTCTTTTAGAAAAAGTTGGGATAAAGGAGATAGAAAAGTTTTTAAAAAAATATCCCCATGAAACAAGTGGAGGAGAGAGACAAAGGGTAGTTATAGCAGGAGCATTGATAGGAGAGCCAGACCTACTAATAGCTGATGAGGTAACTACTGCATTGGACTTGAGAACTAAAAAAGAGGTAATCAATCTTTTTAAAGAGATAAGGAAGAATTTAGGAATCTCAATCTTATTTATATCTCACGATTTAGATTCAGTAAGAGATTTTGTAGATAGAGTAAGTGTAATGTATCAAGGAAGAATAGTTGAAGAAAATAGTTGTGAAGAGATTTTTCAACATCAAGAGCATATATATGTAAAGAAATTGATAGGACTTTCAAAAACTCTATGGACAAGAGGGGATAAAGATGTTTTTACAAGTTAAAAATCTAACTAAATCATATAGGATAGGGAGTTTTTTTTCAAAGGAGAAAAAAGAGATACTAAAAAATATATCCTTTGATGTAAAAGAGGGAGAGATATTTTCAATAGTAGGGCAATCAGGAGCTGGAAAATCTACTATTGGAAAGATTTTATTAGGAATAGAAAAAGAGGATAGTGGAGAGATAGTTTTTCTAGGTAGACCTTTGGAGAAAAGAAAAGTACAAGAGATACAGATGGTTTTTCAAGATCCTTATAGCTCTTTAAACCCTGCTATGAAAATAGGAAGTATATTGGAAGAGCCGTTGAAAGTAAATGGTATAAAGGATAAGGATAAGAGAAGAAGAAGGGTAAAAGCCATGCTTAAAGAGATAGGGTTAGATGAGAATAGTGAGGACAAATACCCTTCAGAATTAAGTGGTGGGCAAAGACAAAGGGTAGTAATTGGAGCGGCTATGATCTTAAATCCTAAACTTGTTGTTTGTGATGAGCCAGTAGCATCTCTTGATCTATCAATACAAAACCAAATTCTTAATCTAATAAGAAAATTTAATAGAGAATATAGGACAACTTTTATTTTTATATCCCATGATTTAGGTGTAGTATATAATATATCAGATAGAGTTTTACTTCTTTATAAGGGAGAGATACAGGAATTAAGAGAAACTGTTGAGTTTTTCAAAAATCCTCAAAGTGAGTATGGAAAATATTTTCTTGAGGGGATTGAAGTTGAGTAATACTAGAAAATTTTAAAAGGAGCGAGTATGAAACTTTATAATATAAAAGTTAAAAATATTGATGGAAGTGAACAGAATTTAGAGGAGTATAGAGGAAAAGTTCTTCTTATTGTAAACACTGCTACAAGATGTGGGCTTAGTTCACAGTATGAAGGGTTGGAAAAACTATATGCAAAATATAAGGATAAAGGTTTTGAGATTTTAAATTTTCCAAGTAATCAATTTTTAAAACAAGCTCCTGAACCTAATGAGGAGATAGCAAAAATATGCCAGTTAAAATATGGAACTACTTTTAAAACTTTTGCTAAGATAGATGTAAATGGAAAAGATGCAGCTCCATTGTATGTTTATTTAAAGGAGAAGGGAAAAGAGGAGATAGAAAATAGAGAGGCACTATCTTTTAAAGATAGAATTGCAAAGTTAGGAAATTCAATTTTAGGTAGTGAGATTAAATGGAATTTTACAAAGTTCCTTATAGATAGAGAGGGAAATGTAGTGAGAAGATTTGCTCCTACTGTAACTCCTGAAGATTTAGAAGCAGAGCTTGAAAAAGAGATATTAAGATAGAGAGCTGTTGCAAATTGATGATTTTATTCATTAGTTTGCACGGCTTTTTTATTCAATCAAACTATAAATTTATCGCTCTAATTTCCATTAACAAAACTTATATTTTTTAACATCAAGTTGTCTCCATGTCAGTGAATAAAGAATCCCTATAGCTTATTCCGTTGAAAATGCAAAACTCGGCTATGCCTCAAACACGTTGCATTTTCTTAACTGCATTTCGCTGAGGGCTTCTAATATTCACTTCCAAATTACGTCAACTTGATGTTAGGGATAATTTATTTTTAATACTCCTAATATCAGCTAAATGTAATTTCCAAAAGTAAAGGAGTGTAAGCGACTATTACTTTTGAGATACAGGCGAAGATTTATCGGAGTCCTGTAAACATTAATAAAAAGAGAGTTACGAAATCTGACACTAAAAATTCCGACGTGTTTGAGCCGAAGTCGAGTTCCAAAAATAGAGAAACTTTAGTGACTACTATTTTTGAGATGCAGAAGTGGAAGAATGGAGCTTCTGCGATACCCATAGTCAGATGAGTTTTACTCTCTTTATTCTTTGACATGGAATTTAGCTGATATTTAAAATAAAAAGAGATAACTTAACTTGACTAACAATCGCTAACTACAAAGGTACTTTGTCAAAACCTAGCAATGCGCTAGAGAATCTAGCTTAGCTAGATAAATTATAAGTTTAATAATTAAAGTTAAATAGAAAATAAAAATTTTTTTGACATTTTTTAATATCTTTATTATAATCATTAAAGGAAAAATTTTTTTGAAACAATATTATTTAAAATAAAATTATTATAAACGGAGGTTTAATTCAGTGAAACAAGGGAAAAATACACTTGCAATAAAGATGACAATAGCTTTAATTGCAGGAATAGTAGCAGGATTTATTTTTATTCTTTTAAGAGAAAAAGTTGGGGGAAATAGTGAGACTTGGAAATTTATTAACTCATTACTTTTCCAAGATATTTCAGCTAAGGGAGCAGAGAGATCATTAGGTATCTTCTATATCATAGGGCAATTATTTGTAAATTCATTACAATTAGTAATAATTCCAATGGTATTTACATCTATAACTTTAGCTATGTGCCACATTAGTGACTCAAAAAAATTAGGACGTATATCATATAAAACTTTAAGTTTCTTCTTAATCTCTTCACTAATTGCTTTAGTAATGGCAGGAATTGTGGGAATGCTTGTATATAAATCAGGAGGCTTCAATGTTAAAATAACTAGTGGAGTTAATATGGTAAAAGGAAAATCAGGAAGCAACCCATTACTTGTATTTATGAGCATTGTACCTAATAATATTTTCTCAGCATTTTCAAATAATGGTGGAGTATTAGCAACTGTATTTTTAGCTGTTTCAACTGGACTTTGTATCAATGTTTTAGGAGATAAAATAAAATATTTAAAAACTGTATTCCAAGAGATTAATGATATAGTTGTTAAGTTTTTATCTTTTGTTATAAATAAATTTGGACCAATAGCAATATTTGTGCTTTTAACAAGAACATTTGCATCATATGGAATAGATCATTTAAAGCCAGCTATGGTGTATGTAGTAGTTACAACTATTACTTTACTTATTTTCTTAGTATTTGGATATTCAATTCTAATAGCAGTTTCAACTGGATTAAGTCCAATTCCTTTTGTAAGAAAAGCAGCTAAGGTTGCATTATTTGGATTCTCAACTTCTTCAAGTGCTGCAACACTACCTTTAAATAAAAAGACAACAGTTGAAGAGCTAGGGGTAAGTGATGATATAGCATCATTTGTACTATCTTTAGGAATGACAACAAATATGAATGGAACAGCAATAATGCAAGTTATAGCAGCAGTATTTGTTGCAGCAGCAGCTGGATATGAAGTTACAATGACAAATATATTTGTTATAGGATTATTAGCTTTAATTGCATCTGTTGGAACTCCAGCAGCACCAGGAGCAGGAGCAGTTGTACTATTTACTATTTTAAGTGGATTAGGATATGTAAATGACTCAGCTATCTTAGTATATTCATTAATTTTAGCAATAAATAGACCTATTGAGATGCTAGTTACTTCATTAAATGTAATAGGGGACAGTGCAACAAGTATCTATGTAGCAAAGAGTGAAAATATGCTAGATATAGATACTTACAATAAATAAAAAATTATTTTAAGTTGAGGATAATTGTTGGTTATCCTCAATTTTTTTAGAGATAATTAATTTTTAAAAAAGGCTTTTTGTCAATTTAGGTGTAAAATATACTTAATTAATTAATATTATTGCTATTGACAATTTAATCAAATTAGAGTAATTATTGTAGTAAGATATTAAATCAACAGAGGAGGAGCTAAAATGAAAAAACTTTGGAATGGTAAGATAGATAGCTTTGAAGAAGATGATTTAAAATTATGGCAAGTTGTAAAAGATATAAGTGAGGTCCAAGAAAAAGGTGGAGTTTGTTTTGTTGGTTATGATACAGAAGATGGAATTTTAAGAGATGAAGGGGTAGCTGGAGCTGCTGAAGGTGCAGATGCTATTAGAAAGGGATTAAGTGAGCTACCAAGCATCAAAAATTTAAGAATATATGATTATGGAAACTTAGAGAAAAAAACTTTAGAAGAGGCACAAGAAGAGTACAGTGAAAAGATAGCTGATATTTACTCTAAAGGGCTTTTCCCTATTGGCTTAGGTGGAGGGCACGATATAGTTTATGGAGCTTATAAAGGAATAAGAAAGGCTTTTCCAGATAAAAAAATAGGAATAATTAGTTTTGATGCTCATTTGGATATAAAATCATATGATGAGAGAATGACATCTGAAACTTCTTTTAAAAAGATATTAGATGAAGATAAGAATGTAGAGTATGCAATAACAGGTTTTCAAAGATTGGAAAATAGGAGATCACTTATAAAAAATGCTGATGAAAAAGGTGTTTTAGTTTTAGAAGAGGAGTATCCAGAAGAGTTTACAATATCATCTTTAAAATCTTTTGTTAAGAAGATGGATATAGTTTATGTGACAATATGTATGGATGTCTTTGATGGGGCAGCAGCTCCAGGAGTATCATTTCCAACTGTATTAGGAATGGATTCTAAAAAAGGAAAGAGAATTTTAAGAGCCTTAATGGAAACTAAAAAAGTTGTATGTTTAGACTTTGCAGAGATAAATCCTAGATATGATGTGGCAAATAGAACAAGTAGATTAGCAGGATATATGATATATGAAACTATGGAAAAATTAGTTGATATGTATAGATTCACTAAATGGTTTGATAAAATAAAATAGGGAAAAATATTTTATTTTCCTTTTGATTTTAGATAAATAATGGGGTATAATTGTAAGTAAAACAGATATTTTTTAACAGAAAGGGACAGAAGTTATGAAGAAGAAAATTCTTGGATATTTAGACGACAATTATGATAGCTTTAGTAAAAGTTTTAAAAAAATAGCTGATTATATAAGATATAATCAAAGTATAGTTTCATTTATTTCAATAAATCAATTGGCGAAAGAGACAGATACAAGCCCAGCTACAATAACTAGATTTTCTAAAAACTTAGGGTTTAGAGGATACCCTGATTTTCAAAAGATATTTCAAAAAGAGGTTGAAAAAGAGACTTCTTATATGAAAGGGCTAAAAAATAGTATAGATGAGATGTCTGGTGGAACAAATATTTTACAAGAGGTAATAGATACAAATGTTGAACTTTTGCAAGAGATTGATGTTCTTGAAATTGAAAAGGCATTGGACCAAGCAGTAGAATGGATAAAGAGCAGTAGAAAGCTATATATCTTAGGAGCAAGAGGGTCATATGCACTAGCATATTATCTATACTTTATGCTTAAAGAGTTTAGAGAAGGTGTAGAACTTATGATCTCTGGAGCTTCAGATTTTACAGATAAACTTCTTTATTCTCAAAAAGATGATCTTTTATTTACAATTTCATTCCATCCATATACAAACTTCACTTGTCAAGTGACAGAATTCTTTAAGGAGCAAGGAAATAAGGTTATAACAGTAACAGATAAAAAAGATTCAACTCTTGGAAATATATCGGACTTAGTTTTAACAACTAAAAATGGAGAAAAGGCATATACATTTGTACCAGGAATTGTTATTTTAAATGCTCTTTTATTGAAACTTGGAGTAGAGGATAAAGAGGAAGTTTTAGATAAATTTGAAAAACTTAAAGAGATAACAGATAGATTTAACATCTATATAGATAAATAAAATATTTTTTAGGGGGAAAAGATATGGAAAAAATCAAATATTCAGATTTTGCAAAACTTGAAATGAGAGTAGGAAAAATAGTTGAAGTTGAGAAGGTAGCAACTGCAAATAAGCTATATAAAGTTCAAATAGATATAGGACGTGAAAATACTATTCAAACAGTCACTAGTTTAGTAGATTATTATACTGCTGAAGAATTAATGGGGAAAATTGTAGTTGTACTTGTTAATCTTGAGCCTGCTAAAATGAGAGGAGAAGTATCACAATGTATGTTACTATGTGCAGAAACTGAAGATGCTAGTAAGAGTATTTTATTAACACCTGAAAAAGAGATTGCATTGGGAACAAAAATAGTTTAAATATATAAGAGAGGGAAAAGGAAAATGAAAAAAGTAGGATTTATTGGTTGTGGAAACATGGGAGAAGCCTTTTTAAAGGGGATAATTAATTCTCTTATGGTTGAAATCAATGATATAAGAGTCTATGACTTTTTAAAAGGAAAAGAGATAGAAAAAAAGTATGGAGTAAAAGCATTAGATAGTGAAGTTGCTATTGCTGAAGAGTGTGATATTATTTTCTTAGCAGTAAAACCAAATGTATATATGGATGTTATTGACGAGATAAAAGAAAGTATCAATAGTACAAAGGTTCTTATTGCTATGGCTCCTGGAATAACTATGGAGGATATTTTAGAGGAAACAGAAAATACAAATAGCAAAATAATAAGAACTATGCCAAATCTACCTTTAATGGTTCAAGAGGGATGTGTTGCATATAGCTTTAATGAAAATATTGAAGATGAAGAAAAGGTATATTTTAAAGAGCTATTTGAAAAAATTGGAATGGCAGTAGAGATAAAAGAGGAACTTTTTGATGCTGTAATAGGAGCTTCAGGATCTTCACCAGCATTTATGTTTATGTTTATTGAGGCTCTTGCTGATGCTGTTGTATTAGAGGGGCTTCCTAGAGCAGCAGCTTATAAATTGATTGGACAAACTTTAATAGGAGCAGGAAAGATGTTCCTTGAAAGTGGAAAACACCCTGGAGAGTTAAAGGATAATGTATGTTCACCTGGTGGAACAACTATTGAAGGGGTAAAAACTTTAGAGGAAAATGGATTCAGAGGAGCAATAATAAAAGCTGTTACTGATACTATAAAAAAATCTAAAGAGATGACTTTAAATAATAAATAAGAGATAAAAGCTCTTTGCACTGCATTCAAACTTTTAAAATAGTATGGATGCAGTTTTTTTATAGATATATATTTTATAGGGTTAAAATTTGTGTTATAATAAAAAAGTTATAAAAATAAAAAGGAGTTATATTTCAAAATGAAAGTAGATTTACACTTACATGATAATAAATATTCTACAGATAGTCACATATCTATAGAAGAGATAGTTAGAGAAGCAAAGAGAAAAGGACTTGATGGGATAGCACTTACAAATCATGAAAATCCAGATGTTATAAAAGAAATTGATGAGCTTGTAAAAAAATATGATTTTGTTATTTTTCCAGGGGTAGAGTATCTAACAAAGGATGGAGATATTGTTGCTTTTGGAATAGATAAACTACCAGAAGAGCAGATGAGTGCTCAAGAGTTTATTGAGTATGTAGATAGATTTGGTGGAACTTGTACAGCAGCTCACCCATATAGAACAAATAATAGAGGATTAAAAGATAAATTATACACAGTTAAGGGACTTACAGCAATAGAGGGGTATAATGGAAGTACAAGTGATTATCACAATGGATTAGCTGTTAAGGCTGGAAAGGAACTTGGAATACAGGTGATTGGTTCAAGTGATGCTCATGTAGTGGAAAAGGTTGGAGTATATGCAACACTTTTACCATACAAAGTTAAAAATGTAAAAGAGTTAATTGAAGCATTGAAAACTAATAGATGTAAACCTTTAAAATATGTAAATAATAACTATGAAATAATAGAATAAACACAAGGAGGAAAGAATGAAAAAGAGAGCATTGACATTTTTAATTTTTTTATTAGGACTAAGTAGTTTAGTTTTTGCAGAGGGAAGTTTAAAAGTTGTAGCTGCTTATGGAGGAAAAGAAAAGATATTTCAGCAATTTACAAAGGACACAGGAATAAAAGTTGACTTTATAGATATGTCTTCTGGAGAACTTCTATCAAAATTGGAAGCTGAACAAGGAAAACCATCAGCAGATGTTTGGTTTGGTGGAGGATTAGATAGCTTTATAGCTGCTAAAAATAAAGGACTTTTAGAAAAATATATTTCTCCAGAAATGGCAGAAGTTCCTTTAAAATATAGAGATAAAGATGGATATTGGTCTGGAGTATCATTGGTATTAGTAGGATTTATGGTAAATAATGATATTTTAGAAGAAAAAGGATTAAAAGCTCCAAAAACTTGGGCTGATTTAGCAAAACCAGAATATAGAGATGAAGTTATAATGGCAAACCCTGCTATTTCTGGAACAAACTATGCTTTAGTTCACAATTTAATCCAAGCATTAGGAGAGGAAAAAGCATGGGCATATTTTGAAGAATTAGGTAAAAATATTCCATTCTTAGCAAAAAGAGGGGGAGAGCCACCTTTAAAAGTTACAAGTGGAGAGTTTGGAGTTGCAGTAATTCCAATGTCAGGTGAATTTATATTAATGGAGGGAAAATATCCAGTAACAACTATCTATCCTGAAGATATGATTCCTTGGGTACCAGCAGGAATGGCTATATTTAAAAATGCTGAAAATCTAGATGAAGCTAAGAAATTTATTGACTGGGCACTATCAGAAAAAGGTCAAATAGTTATAAGAGATGAAGATCCTAGAGCTATGGTAAGAAATGGAGTAGAGATTCCAAAAAGCATAAAAACAGTTGATATGAATAAATTAGTAGATATTGATATTGAAAGACTAGGAACTGAAAGAGAACAGGTTTTAAATGAGTGGAAATCAAGATTTGGAAATAAAGCAAAATAATTTTAGCTATAATTTAATATTATTTCTAGTTATTATTGGGGTAGTACTTTTTTGTTTCTACCCCATTTATAAAATTATAGTTACTAGTTTTTTTGATAATAATAGTTTCACTTTAAAATTTTATAAAGGAATTTTTAATGAAAATTATTTGTTATTGAAAAATAGCATGATAACATCATCAATATCAGCTGGGATTGCATCTATATTTGGAGGAATAATAGCTTATTATATGCTTTTTTCTAGTGAAAGAGTAAGAAAATTTTATTATTATCTATTGATGTTGACTATGATCTCTCCACCATTTATATTTGGGATCTCTTATATAATGCTTTTTGGGAGAAGAGGACTTATAACATATAGAGTTTTAGGACTTCATACAAATCCATATGGTTTAAAAGGGATAGTTATGCTTCAACTTATTGGAGAGATCTCCTTTGCAACCTTTATGTTATATGAGATATTTAAAAATTTTGATTATACTTTGATAAATGCCTCAAGAGCTTTAGGAGCTTCACCTTGGGAAAGTTTAAAGAGAGTGGTTTTTCCAATCTCTGTTCCAGCTTTTTTAGGAACTTTTTTTATACTTTTTACAAAGAATCTATCTGATTTTGGAAGTGCTATAATAATTGGAGGAAGAGAGAGTACTTTAGCAACTGAGGCATATTTAACAGTAATTGGTGAAGGAAATATGCCAAAAGCAGCGGCAATGACATTGCTACTTATATTTCCAGCACTTTTAGCTTTTCTATTGTACAAGAGAATACTTTTGAAAAAATTTAGCAGTTTTTCAGTTGGAAAGGGTATGGAGTCTAAAAATATCTCTTATTCTCTTCCATTGGGAGTAAAGATTCTTTTTAAAGTAGTAGCTTATCTATTTGTATTGGTAATGTTTATTCAATATTCAGCTATATTTTTTTCAGGATTTTATAATTATACTTCAAAAGGGATAGAGTTTACTTTAGAGTATATAGAAAAATTTAAGCTTTCATCTACAAGAGTATTTTTAAGAACAATAGTTTATGCTTTTATATCTGGTGCAATATCCTCTACCATAGGAATTTTAATCTCATATTATAATAGAGAAAGAAACAGTTATTTTTTTAAGGGGATAGAGTTTTTAGGAGGATTGCCTTATATTATTCCAGGAACATTTTTTGGACTAGGGTATATTTTAGCTTTTAATAGTGGAATCTTTACTTTAACAGGAACAGCTACAATAGTGATTTTAAACTGTGCTTTTAGACAGATAAGTATAGGAATAAAAGCTGGAGATTCAATATTTTCTACATTGAATCCAAATATAGAAAAAGCAGGTAGAGATTTAGGAGCATCTAAGATGAGAATACTTTTAGATATAATATTTCCACTATTGAAGCCAGCATTTTTAATCTCTTTTGTAAACTGTTTTATAGCAACAATGACAACAATAGGGGCTATAATATTCTTGGTATCTCCAGGAAATAATGTGGCTACAATAATGCTTTTTACACAGGTTGCACAAGGGGAGTATGGAGCAGCATCAATAACAGCTTTAGCAATAACTTTTATCACTTTTTCTTTAAATATTTTTGTAGCAAAAGTATTAAAAAAATAGATTTTGGAGAAAAAATATGTATTTAAGAATTGAAAATTTAAGAAAGATTTTTGAAGAAAATAGAGGAATAGAAAAGATAGATTTTAGCATAGAAAAGGGAGAATTAATCTCTCTATTAGGTCCTAGTGGTTGTGGAAAAACTACACTTTTAAATATAATAGGTGGATTTTTAAAACCAGATAATGGAAAAATCTATTTAGAAGATAGAGATATAACAGATATTCCACCAGAAAAAAGAGATATTTCAACAGTTTTTCAAAGTTATGCACTTTTTCCTCATATGAATGTTTTAGAGAATATTAAATATGGTTTGAAATATAAGAAACTTACAAAGAAAGAGCAAAATGAATTAGCTTTAGAATACTTGAAAATTGTTGGTTTAGATGGATATGAAAAAAAATCTATCCAAGAGTTAAGTGGTGGACAACAGCAAAGAGTAGCACTGGCTAGAGCTTTGGTATTATATCCTAAGATACTTTTATTAGATGAGCCTTTTAGTAATCTTGATGCTAAATTAAAAATCAGCATGAGAGAGGAGTTAAAGGAGCTACAAAAAAACTTAAAAATAAGTATGATATTTGTCACACATGATCAAGAGGAGGCATTGAGTATATCAGATAAAGTAGTAGTTATGAACAATGGAAGAATAGAGCAAATAGGGACTCCTGAAGAGATTTATTACTCTCCTATAAATGAGTATGTAGCTAATTTTATTGGAAAATCTAATTTTATATTAAAAGATGGAGCTAAAAAGTTGATACGTCCAGAAAATATAAAGATAGAAAAAAATCAAAAAGGTAATTGGGAAGTTATAAATAAAGAGTTTATGGGTGCATATACTATATTAAAAATAAGAAATGGGAGAGAAGATCTCTATGTAAATATACAAGGAGAAAAGGGAAGAGAGTACAAATTAGGCGATTTAGTAGAAATATCTATATAATTAAAAAAGTTATTGTAAAGCAAAATTTACAATAACTTTTTTTCTATTTTTTAGGAAAAAGATTCATTTGAGTACATCTAAATAGTGCTATAACTTTTCCAGTTTTCTCATCAGAAACTTCAGCATCCCAAACTTGTGTATTTCTACCTAAATGTACAGCAGTAGCAACACAGAATATAGCTCCCTCTCTGGCAGTTCCTAAGTGGTTACTTTTAAGTTCAATAGTACAAAGACTTTCAGCTCCCTCAGGAAGATGAGCAAAAGAGGCATATCCACAAGTTGTGTCAGCTAGAGCTATTACAGTAGCAGCATGAAGAAAACCATTTGGGGCTATATGATGAGGTTTTATAGACAATCTACTTGTCATCTTCCCTTCTTCAATAGAAAGTATTTCTACTCCCATAAATTCAGGAAGATATCCTTTTCCCATCTTTTTTAAAAATTCAATAGTTATATTTTTATTTAACATTGTTTTTCTCCTTTTAAATAATTATTTTCAACATGCTTTTAATTTCATGCTGAATTTTTTCATTTTCGTAAGCAAGTGTACCCGTTTCTAATGCTTCTTTTATTCTTCTGAAAAACGGGTGGCGTTCGTACTGCTTTACAT